>NZ_JBSVZD010000012.1:0-49343 GCF_054051725.1 Petrotoga sp. DB-2
TTCTTACATGATACCAGATTATTTAATCATTTGTTCATATTTCATTTTTTCTACCCACACTTTTTGGAAGAGAACCATATTTTCAAACAAAATTATGGGAGGATTACTATTTAACAACAAATACTATATATCTACCATTGATGGTATATACATTTTGAATGAAAACGGCAAAATTGATAAAATTAATTCAGAAATACCTTCTAAAGGTACCGAAATTTACTATTTACCAAGTATAGAGTTTTTAAGTGTAGAATATGAATCAAACAATTGTAACGTTTATCTCAACGATTCCTTGATAAATCAAGGCAGCAATTTTATATCTTTAAAAGTAATAAATGGGGAAATATATGTCATCTTTGAGGATAAAATAACAAAACTACAAAATAAAGATGTCGTAGAATTAATAAATACTTCCACCATTCAAGAAGTTTTAGAAACTCAGTTTGGGGAGATTACTGATTTTGCTTTATATAACAACAATTATTTTATTTTATTTTCAAATTATAAATTAGTTCTTTGGAATAGTTCAAAAAATGGATTACAACTTATAGAAGACGGAAATATAGGAAGATTAAAATTACAAATATTTAATGATAAATTATTTGTTTTCGGAAAAGATTATGTGAGCTACATACTTTTAAAAGAAGCTACTTTTCCTGGTTTTTTCCAAAGATTTGAAAGACACATAATTGATGTCCTTATCGATAAAAACGGCAAAGGATGGATAGTCACCAAAAATAACCGAATTGAAATAATTACATTTTCTTTGTGAGGTGAATCATCGTTAAGAAAGTACTCACTCTGTTGATAATTCTGCTCCAAATAATGTTGATATTTGCTGATAATTACGAAGTTGCCTACGAATACTATATGAATGGCTTAAAGTACTATAGAAATGCCCAATATGATTTGGCTCAAGATTTTTTTGAAGAAGCTTTGCAACTATCACCTAGATTAGAAAGTGAAATACCCGATATAAAATTGTATTTAGGGTTATCTGCATTTCACAACAAAGATTACGCTACAGCTAAAATATATTTGCAGCCATTTAAGGATATTCCTATTGTGGATGAAGCTCTAAGAGTTATTGAATCTTTACCCTCCGAATCAGATGCTTTCGACGCTTCAAATCTAAAAATCAACAATACTCAATCTCCTGAAAAAGAACAGCAAAATTTTAATTTTTTAACCTTTTTTACTATAATGTTAATAATATTTGTTATTTCCTTGGCGGCCTCATTTTTTACCGTTTTTTTGATACGTAAACATGTCTCTTTTGAAAAAAAAGAAAATGAGTTAAATGATTTGAAAATACTAACCAATATAGACAAAGTTGAAACCCAAGAAATCAAATACAAAACAATAGACCAATTTGATGAACCACACATAAAAAAAGTTTGGAAAGTATCATCCCCTTTAAAAAAACTTATAGGGATAACTTCAAATGAAGATGTTTCTCCAAATGAAAATAACGTATCGAAAGGTCCCAAGGAAGGAAAACTAAATGAGATAGAAAACCTTGAAAACAAACTTGATAAAGATATAAACGATATCTTAAAAGAATCAAACCTTGAAGAGATAGAGGAAATTCTAAATGAGTTAGAAGGTAATGGTGAAAAAAATAGCATTCAAGAAGCAGATACTCTTGAAGAGGAAAGTAATGAAAAAAACCAAGAAGAATATTCTCACTTGGAAGATGCTATAAAACCTGATTCTGAGATAAAAAATAACTTTTCTTCGATAATGGAAAAAGAAGAAAAAGAATTATCATTTGAAGATGATCTAGATAATGACTTATTTGATATAATTAAGGAATTAGAAACAAAAAATCTTTCTCAAAATAATTTACAAAAATTCTTTCATAAATTATTTTATGATGTTAACAAGGAAAAAATATAATCAAAATATGAAATATTGATTTTCTTTATAATTATTGGTATAATATATTTGATCAAAAGTAAAGAATGTCAGATGCGGATGTGGCTCAGTTGGTAGAGCTCCAGCTTCCCAAGCTGGGAGTCGCGGGTTCGAGTCCCGTCATCCGCTCCAAAAATTGAAAGGGGCTAAATGAAGCTCCTTTTTTGTTTGAATGAGGTGTAAAGATGGCTTTGAAGATTGAAAGTGGCAAATTTAAGAATATTACTATAGAAACAGTTGATGATCGTAGGACAAGATACACGCCTGCTACTTTAAGAAGGGCTTTAATGAGCATTTTTGATTTTTCAGGTGCTAACTTTTTGGAGTTTTTTGCAGGTAGCGGCATAATGAGTTTTGAAGTTTTAAGTAATGGGGCAAAAAGCTCCACAATGGTGGATATTTCGTCTAAAGCGGTGAGCTCGATTTTAAAAAACGCTGAATCTTTAGGGGTACTAAGTAATATAAAAGTTATAAAATCAGATTTTAGAAAATCTATTACAAAACTTTCAGCCGAACAGTTTGATTACATATTTGCTGATCCACCATTTAACAATCATTATGTCCAAGAGTTTTTGAAATTCATAGATTCAAATATATCTTTAATTAGAAAAAGGGGCTATATCATTATTGAAAAACATAAAAATGAAAAAATTGATTATATACCCAAAAATTTGATTAGGGAAGAAGTAAGAGATTACGGTGATATTGAAATTCTAATCTTTTTTAAATCTTAAAAAAAGGGCCTTAATAAGGCCCTAATTTGGAAATGAATTCTTCCGGGGACAGAACACTCCAGGAGGGAGGGTAACCTACAAAAGTGCTCTGTAGAGATATTATACATCATGAAATTTTTTTCTCAAAACCCAATTATAGGCAATTACTTTCAATTAATAGCGATTAAAGCCGTTTAACTCCATTTAAGTCAATAAATCTCAAAAATTGAAAAAATCTCATTATTTGATATTATATTTTTATCAAAGGGAACGTTGGAAAAAAGAGGTACATAATCTAATGTATGTCCAAAAGTGCCCCAATTTACACCTACAGGATCGTTTAATACATCATAAAAACTTCTAACCACAGACGATTGATAACTTACATTTTTTCCTGAATTCTTTGTATAGTAAAATTCTTTTTCTAAATCAAGTTTTAACCCTAATTTTTCTTGAAACTCTTCATAATTCTTAGATTGGTTAAATGTACTTATCATCTTTTCATAAGAAAAAGCACTGGGTTGAAACTTATTAAGAGCTAAAAAACCATCACCTAAACTCAACCCACCCGTTGAATGATCTGCAGTCACTATGATCAAGGTATCTTGAGGATATTGCTTATAAAAATCGATAGCAACCTTCACTGCCTTGTCAAAATCTAATATTTCGTTTATCATTGAATAAGTATCATGTGCATGTGCAGCGTGATCGATTCTTCCCCCTTCTATTAAAATGAAAAAAGGAGAACCATTAAATTTACTCAATGCATAATTTAACGTTTCTTCTAACGTTACTCTGTTTGGATCATCCGTTAAAAAGGGGAAATTCCCATAATATAACATAACAATTTCATCATCAAGAGACGGAATCCTATCAAGTGTTTCTGTGTAAAAATATCCGTACTCTTTTGTGTTGCTATCCTTAAGATAAGCTTTTCCTCCCCCTATGAAAAGATCAAAATTACTTTCTAAAAGATCTTGCGTTATCTTTTGGTAATCTTTTCTATTTTCAACGAAAGCATAAGCACCCGCCGGGGTAGCATCAATGATGGTGTTGGTTGTTATGACACCAATTTTGTACCCTTGTTTTTTTAGTTCATAAGTAATGGGAAGTATTTTTTCATCATCAGGATTAATGTTTATTCTATCGTTGTAGGTTTTTTCTTTAGATAAAATTGCTGTTATGGCTGCTGCTGAATCCGTTACACCATTCATCGAAGAAGTTTCAACCATTCCATAGTAAGGTAATTCTAGGATGTGTAGTTGATCTGTGTATAAATATTGCTTATACATATTAGATAACTGCATGTGTGGAATTCCCATTCCATCAGCTATAAACAAAAAAACATAGTCAAATGAAAAAGAAAGATAAACTAAAAGAGTAATGAGAAAAACCAACAAAATTTTTTTCACTTTTAACACCTTCATTGTTTAATTAATGTTTTCAAATAAATTTTCAAAACTTTTATCATCTAATCTATCAAAATTATTTAAAATATATCTTTCTATATCAAATATTTTTTCTTTGTCAAAATCCAATCTTTCCAGGAAGGATATTACACTTTCTCCATAAGGCTCATCATAAAAACCTGTTTTTTTTAGTTCAAGTTCTTCAAAATACTGCTCTGAAGAAACCTCTCTAAGAAACAATAATGAATTGGTTTCTGCTAAGATTTCGTGCCAAGTATCCTTTGGGGAGGCTTTCACCTTGTAACCGAAAAAATAATGGGATAACTCATGAACTAAATCCTTGATAGAATTAACAACGTAAATACTTGGCAAAACTTGAAAAGACCTACTTTGATTCATATAAAGAATATACAAGGGTTCATTGATCTCTGAAACATTTTCCAAAAAATCTTTAGATTCAACAATCCATTTCTCTAACCATTTTTCGTTATAGAAAACATTATCTAAGTTATAAAGAGTATTTTTGTTTTTTAAATAAACTATTGCCGACAAATCGTTGCTCTGTTTTTGAACTAAAGAATCTCCATTTTGTCGCGATAAAAAACCGTTTTGTACATTTAACAAAATAAACTCCTCAAAAGGTATTTCTTCGTAAAAAAAGATAGTTTTCTCTTTAAAGGTATATTGAATGTCATCATAGAAAATTACCTTTGTTAAACCTGTTGAAAAAATTCTAATATTGTTATCTTCTTCATCAACTAAAGTAACCGGATAAAAGAAAAAAAATAGAAATAAAATAAAAACAAAAATGACAAGTAAAGTCCTTTTCTTATTATCGATGCCCATCTTAATTCCTTTCTTCACACTTTAAAAATTATCCAATTCTTATGCTAATTATTATGTAGATTACATACAAAGAAAATAGTATGGAACCTAAACCTCTTCCAACTTTTCTATCTTTTTTCATCATCGTACCAAGCAACAAGACCAATGCCAGTAACAGCCCATAAGAAACATCAAAAGTAACTGGTCTATCTGCCTTGGCGCCATTTATTAGTGCTGATATACCTAATATGGCAGCGACGTTGAATGTATTAGAACCAACTATATTTCCCATCACTATATCATCTGAATGTTTGATCGCTGCAACAATAGCGGTAACTAATTCTGGAAGAGAAGTCCCAATCGCAACTATAGTTACCCCTATCAAAGATTCTGAGATTCCAATATTTTTAGCAAATATAACTGAATTGTTTACCGTCAATTCTCCTCCTATTATCAACATAGCCAACCCTAATGCAGAGAAAGTAATTATTTTAGCCCAAGACTCTTCCTTTTCGACTTTTTTCATTTCGTCGCTTTCGACAAGTTGTTTCCTCATTTGTTGATCATTTTTTGCCATATAATAGAGATAAGCCATAAAAATAAGCAGAAAGGTTATCAGTATCATACCATCGTATCTAGTTAAAACACTATTCCCTTCCATTATCATTGCAAATATAACCACTGAAATAATGACTAAAAAAGGCATTTCTATATTTACTGTAGATTTTTGAACTTTTGTTGGGGAGATTAAAAAAGAGATTCCTAAAATTAATCCAATATTCGCGACGTTGGATCCAAGAACATTTCCTAATCCTACACTAGCCCCTTTTATTGACGAAGAAATTGTAACAACTAATTCAGGCGCACTGGTACCAAATGCCACCACCGTCAAACCTGCAAACAGCTCAGAAACACCTACTTTTCTTGTTAATCCAAGGGCTCCTTCTATTAACCTATCTGCCCCTCTTATTAAGAGAAAAATACCTAAAGCTATTAATAGAATATTTATCAATCAATATTCACTCCTTTTTTCAACGATTTCTCTTTTGTTTCTTAGGTATACAAAAAGCAAAGAACCTAATACTATCAATATTAAGCTTATAACTACTGCAACGCGAAAATCCCCAATGTAGAGACTATCCGTTCTTAACCTTTCAATCGGGATTCGCCCGATAGAATAAAGAATTAAATACAGAGCGGTGACTTCTCCATATGTTTTTCTCTTATTTCTAATAAAATAAAACAATATTAGAAATACTAACAAATTCCAGGCAGATTCATATAAGAATGTTGGATGAAAATATTCATAGGCTTCATACCCTGGCATTCGATCAGGTAAAGAAATGTACATCTTCCATGGAAGATTTGTCGGTGAACCATATGCTTCATGGTTGAAAAAATTGCCCCATCTTCCAATAGCTTGAGCTAACGGTAAAACAAAAGTGAATAAATCTAACCCTTGCAGGAAGGTAAAGGTACATTTTTTTTTCAACTGCGTATACAAAAAAACTACTAAAAAAGCAGCCAGTATCGCTCCATGTATAGCCATTCCTCCATGCCATATCTTAAAAATTTCTGAAGGATTTCGAGAGAAGTATTCAAAATTAAAAAGAACATAATATAATCTTGCTCCTATAATACCAAATATAATTCCCAAAGAAACTGCGGTGAAAAGATCGTCTTCGTTTATTTTTTCTCTTTCAGCTTCTTTCTGAGCAATAAATGTTGCCAACAGTATCGATGAAGCGATTAACAGTCCATACCATCTTATTTCTAATGGACCAACCGTAACTAAAACTGGACTGAAATACCATTCCCCAGAAAAACTCTTTGGTAAAACAACTATACAAATAACTAAAAAAGAGGTTATCGAAACCCACAAAGTGTTTAAAAAGACTTTATCCTTTTTCATATTCATCCTCCTAAAGCCTTCCAAAACTAAAAATCTCTATAGTACATTGACCAAATGTATTGAATCTCCATATCTTGCTTGCAATTCGTGTTTTAAATTAGGATATCTATCGAAACTTTGGATAGAAGATAAAAAAAGTTCTACCGTTTTTCTTGAACTTTCTATAATATTCATATCTTCGACTAAATCTAAAAATTTAAATTCCGGCATCCCATGCTGTTCCACTCCAAAGAATTTGCCTGGTCCCCTCCATTTTAAGTCAATTTCTGCTACTTCAAAACCATCTAACGTCTTAGAAAAGGAGTTCATTTTACTTTTTATCTCATTGTTGGCATCATCATCTATTACTAAAAAGCAATAAGACTGTTTATCACTTCTGCCCACTCTTCCTCTGAGCTGATGCAATTGAGATAATCCAAAACGATCCGGATGTTCTATGACCATTACCGTTGCATCAGGGATATCTATCCCCACTTCTACTACCGATGTCGAAACTAATATATCATATTCTTTTTGAACAAATTTGTCCATAACGTCATTTTTTTCTGAAGATGAAAGCCTCCCATGTAAAAGTCCCACTTTATATTTTTCAAATACTTTATTTAACTCTTCATACATACTTATCGCGTTTTTTAATTCTAAGGCTTCAGATTCTTCTATCAAAGGATACACGAAAAAAACTTGATTCCCCTGATCTAATTCTTCTTTAACGAACTCATACAAACTTTTCCTGTTGGATTCAGCTACAAGTATTGTTTTAATAGGCCTTCTTCCTTTAGGCATTTCATCAATTAAGCTAACATCTAAGTCACCATAAAAAGTCATTGCTAAAGTTCTAGGAATAGGAGTAGCAGTCATAACCAAAATATCAGGATGATTCCCTTTTTTAATGAGTTCCAGTCTTTGATTCACTCCAAATCTATGTTGTTCATCAATAACCACCAACCCTAGTTTTTTAAATTCTACATCTTGTTGAATAATTGCATGGGTACCAACTACAACATTAATTTCTCCTGTCTTTAACTTTTCTTTAATTAATACTTTATCGCTTTCCTTGGTATCTCCCGTTAACAAAGCTACTTTTAAACCTAACGACTCTAAATCTTTTGATAGTCTTTTAAACTGTTGTTTTGATAAAACAGAGGTGGGGTTCATAACCGCCGCTTGATAACCAGATTCACAGACATCTATAATCGCTAGTTCTGAAACAACGGTTTTACCAGAACCAACATCCCCTTGTAAAAGTCTGTTCATAGGATATGGGGAAATTAAATCTTTTCTAATTTCCTCATAACTTCTTTTTTGGGCTTGAGTGAGTTCAAAATTTAAAGTCTTGAGAAATTTTTTTGATAATTCTCCTTTTATCTCCTTCTTCTCACCTTTTTTCATTTCTTTCATCTTTAATTTCAGATAGATCATTGCTAGCTCAAATAAAATTGCCTCTTCGTATTTTAAAGAGTACCAAGCCCTTTCTTTATGATAAATGCTTAAAGGAAAATGGATTCCTTTTATTCGCTTTTTCAAATCTAATAAGTTGAACCCTTGAACGAATTCTTCAGGTAAAAATTCCTCTAAAAAATATGTCTGTTGAATAGCTTCTTTTGCTATTTTTCGCATAATTGTTTGGAAGATACCAGACGTCAATGGATAAACTGGCAGAATTTCTCTTTTGAAATCCTCCTCACTTTTGATCACTTGAAAATCTGGAGACTTCATCTGTTTCATACCATATGAATACTCTATCCTCCCATAAAAAGCAGACTTCACACCTCTTTTTAAATAAGATTTAACATAATCCTGGTTGAAAAAAGTAACAATTATGACCCCAGTGTCATCTTCCACTGAAAAGTTGTAAATAGTTAAACCCTTATTTATTTTTACTTCTTCACTTTTCACTACGTTTCCTATTATTACGACTTTTTCATTCTCTTTGGCGTTAAATATTTTAACAACCTTTCTTCTGTCTTCGTAATCCCGAGGTGGATAGTAAAAGAAATCTTTTAATGAATAAATACCTAATTTATTTAAAATTAAGGCCCTTTTCGCTCCTACCTTTTTTATATATTTTATATCGGTGAGTGGCGCCAATTTTTTTTCTGGTTTTACTGAGACTTCATCAACTAAATACCGCTCTTTTAAAATCTTTAAAGAGTCTTTTAAACCTTCTAGACGTTTTTCCTTGCGTTTTTCTGGCAATGTTTCAAGAGGTTTTATATAAGCCAGAATCTTCTTAACATCTTCCAAAAGGCCATTTTCTTTAATTATTTTGAAATTATTTTTTGCGATGCTATAAAAACTTGGGAAGATCTCTTCCCAAGTTATCATTCCCTTTTCTTTCAATTGAACTACATAATCAAAAGAATTTATAACTTCTTCAATCATTGCTCTTGAAAACTCCTATTCTTTGAAAAAATATTTTTCAAAGTTACTCTATAACTTTCTTTATAATGATTTTCTTATCTTTCTTATAAATTTCATATCCATTCAATTCAGCTTCTTCAATTTGGTCATCTTCTATAAAAGGTATAACTTTCATCAAAGAAGAATTTTCAACGTAGAAATCCTTCAGGCTACCTTCAAGTGTGTATCCATAAGAGTTTATTTTCAAATAAGCAGAAAATACAATCAAAAACCAACTCAAAGATATCAACAACAAAAACGTCATTACTTTGATCATTACTTTACCATCCTTCTTGTGAAAAATTCGTAATCACTGAAGAAACTTTCGATTCTATCTTGATATCTAGAATAATTGGGTGATCCTTCTTCTTTTAAACTCTTGTAATAGTTATAAACAGCTTTATAATTGCTAACAATGTTTTCTACTAGTTGATTTTTTAAATTTTCATCTCTCAAAGTTGAATATAACTCAGATAACAATTTTAATGAACTATCTGGTATCCCTCTAGATTTTTGGGCCATGTAATAATCTGCTTCTCCCTCTTTTTGAGTAATGAAAACTATTTTGTTTATTAATTCATCTTGTGGATATATATTTATCAGCCTTACGGTTAACAGCAAATATTCATAATAAACATCTTCCCATTCAGGAAACCTATTCCAACCCCCAGGAAGGATGTATATAGCTTGCTGCTCCCAATGATGAAAATTATTGTAAGCCTCGTCTTGAAGTTTTTCTACTGTCTTTAACTTATCTAGTGGAATGTAATCCTTTAGCTGTTCGTATAGAATTACGATGTTATAATATATTCTGCCTATTAATCTATAGGCATTCTTTTCATTGAATGATAAATATGAATATTCCAACTGATTTATTCCATCGTATAGGGTTTGAATTTTTAAAGTAATTTGTTTGGCGTTGTTGTTTGTATCGGTGGAATAAATCGGTTCTACGGTGTCTCTTAAAATATTATCAGGAAATGGCATTAAATCCATTGCACCTTCGAACTCTTCGATCATAAAATCGTAACCGTCGATTTCTTTTTCAAATATTTTAGGTAAATCTTCATAAGTAAGGGAATTCTGCCGAATGCTAGACGTCAAAAGTTGAGACAGGTAAAATGCCGATTTGCCGAAATTCGGATTCCATTTTAATGATTTCTGGAAATATTCAAAGGCATTCTTATAGCTTTGTTCTGCTCTATTCTCGTATGATAACTGCATATTTTTATAATCTTCTATCTGTGTGTCTATCTGGTTTATACTTTGAGTTATCCTTTGAAAATTCACACTCCCTGGAGTGTAATTCATCAATTGTTTTTGAAGACTGGATTTTTGAGCTTCAAGTTGGCTTATAATATTTGGTATTTGACTTTCAGTAGCGTTAATAAGAGATACCATTGAATTGTATTCACGATTTCCTTTAACGAAAAAAGCTTCTGATGTAACTTCGTTTATTTTGTAATACGACGCCACTATTCCAACCAAAACTAAAGGAATAATCACAACCTGACTATTTTTGATATTAAAGCTTTTCACATGTGAATTGAACTGTTCTGATACAGCACTTGAGAGGATAAATACACTTAATATAAGGTTTGGATGCATGTGAAATGCAAACTCTGTGAATGCATGGATTGCCATGACTGCGGCGCTCCATCCAAATAAGGGGAATAAAAGGCTCTTGTTGTCATCATCTTTTTCAAGTTTTAGAACTTTAAAATATATCACCATTAAACTTACGAGCATTAACAATATTGAAGAGAAACCTAAAATACCTGTCTCTCCCAACACTTGTAGATAATCGTTGTGAGCTCTTTTGAAGTTATTCCATGCATATAAAAATCTCTCAGGATTTTCCGCTTGTACCTCAGCTAGGTAATGAACTGCATAAACGGGATATGTATTTATTCCACTTCCGATTATAAAATGGTTTTTATGATTCTCATCTGCAAATTGTTTTACAGCGGAGAGCCAGGACAAACTTCTTTCATCCCAAGAAGAAACAGAAGCCATAGCTGCGAAGCGGTCTGCCGCTATCACCTCTCCACCCCTGTTGAATGGCGTTTCAAAATTAAACATAAGGAATAAAAAGGCTAAAACAGATAAAACCAGAATTATCCATATTTTAAACTCTTTACTTTTTACATAATTTTTCAAGGTATCTTTTTTATTGGAAATGAGAAAAGATATTATAGTGAATCCTAATCCAACAAAGGTGGCAAGGTAAATAGAACGAGTTTGTGCTAACAAAACAACCCAATACATTATAAAAACATTCGCTAAAGCATATATTCTAATGTAGATACTCGTATTCTTTCTCAAAGTAAAATATATAGAAATTGGTAATAGCTGTGCCAAATAGTCTGAAACAAAATTAGGGTTCCCGATAGTCGTTCTTAAGGCTATTCTTTGAGAAGGGTCTCCATACTTACCAAAGAACAAATCAAAGCCTAAAAACTTGTTCAAAAG
Source organism: Petrotoga sp. DB-2 (assembly GCF_054051725.1). Classification (NCBI taxonomy): domain Bacteria; kingdom Thermotogati; phylum Thermotogota; class Thermotogae; order Petrotogales; family Petrotogaceae; genus Petrotoga; species Petrotoga sp. DB-2. The sequence continues at coordinate 11,649 of NZ_JBSVZD010000012.1, forward strand.
CCCATCTATGGCTATAACAGTTCCCGTAACCATAAAAATAAAAAGACCATATTCGATGAATTTAAAATCCTTCCCAAAACGCGTTGTAACTACATACGAAAAAAAAGCAATAAGCACTATGTAGAAGGCTACTCCAGCTGACGTAGGTAGGTAATATTTATTCTCTATGTAAACTGATATCAAAGATAAAAAGGCAGAAATACTGAAAAAAGATAAAAAAATGTGTGAATAAGTGAACTTTATTGAAATAGGTTTAGAAAAGTATTTAAACAAATAATAAATTAAAATAAAAACCATGAATAAAGAAAAAACCAAATGTTTTTGAGTAGAGTACTCATAAACCAAATTGGGTACCATTAAAAAAGGTATTAAAGCAAACAAAACAAGAAAAATCAATATATCAGTAGGAATTTTTGCCTTCTCTTGCAAATAAATTAACCTCCTTTTTGGTTCGCCGGTTTGTGCGAACCAATTAATCAAAATAGATTTAAAATTCTTCTGGGGGTTTGGTTTGCCGGTTTTCTAAACGATGTTTTTTAATTGTTTTACGGTTTTTAAAAAGGTTTTAGGGGCTTGGGGTTTACCCCAACGTTTGGGTTGGGGGCCCACCCCCAACGCCCTATTTTAGACCAAAAAAGTCAATAACTGCGTTTTTAATAATTTCTGCAAAAACTTCCACATAGTCCCCATTCGTAAATTCATCTACTACTTGAGGATTACTGATAAATTCCATTTCAAATAAAACTGCGGGACTCCTAGTATAAGCCAAAACAGCGAACTCCGCCGTATGAACGCCCCTAAATTTAACCCCATTTACATTCAAATAACTTGCCAATATATTGGCAAACTTCTCACTTTCATCTAGACTGTTTTCTTTATCCGTCACCCATGTTTCTATAAGATTTTTATCAGTATTCAAATCTAAATTTTCCCGGTAGGCTATTCTTCTTGCATATGCGCTTTCTGAAAAATCAAAATAGTAAACCTCTGATCCGTAAACTGAAGAATCTTGAGGATAATCATTCAAGTGTAAACTAATGAATAAATCTGCACCTTTTTCATTAGAAAAAACTGCTCTATCGTGTAAATCAACGTATACATCGTTTGTTCTAGTCAGATAAACGTTAATACTGTAAGGTTTCAAAAGTTCTTGAGCTCTTTTTGCTACTTTTAAAGCAATGTCTTTTTCAAAAGTTTGGTTAGGACCAACAGCTCCCGGATCTATCCCTCCATGACCTGGATCCAAGACCAAAACAGGCAAGGTGATTGTATCTTTAAAAGAAAGGTCTAATATGATTCTATTTTCTTCAATTAATTCTTCCAAATCAGCGGAGTTGTTCAGTTTTACTTGTATCCAAACTTCTGTTGGTGAATAGTGATATGCCTTTATGTAATTGATCTTGTTGTTGTATTCTTCATAGTAATAAGAATCAGGAATTTCGGCACCTTTTATCTTAATTAAATATCCGGATTTATTAACTAATGGGTATATTCCAACATCTTCAGGGCTTGAAGAAAGCTCTATTATTATTCTGGCATCAGTTTTTTGTATGATCGTTTTTATTGAACTTACTTGAGTTAGTGGCAGATTCAAGTAAACAGAAGAATCATTAGAAATGAGTTCTAAGTTGATCAACTTCGTTATCAACTCTGTAGTTATATAAATTTCTCCATCAACCACTTTTAGATCATTTGGATCGAAACGAATGGATTCGGTGCTGTTAATAATTGCTAAACTATTCTGGGGAAAAATAAAAACGTTCCATTTGCTGTCTTTTACGTAAATCAAAGTATCGTTATATACATCTAAAGTTCTTCCACTCTTTTCAGAAATAACTTTTAAACTAACATATAGATTTTCTCCATCTTCAAAATAGTAAGCCGGATCTACCTCTCTCCATTGAAAATAAAGCGTTTTTGCAAAGGTAGTAAAAGAGAGAAATAAAAAGCCAAAAATTATTAACAGCTGAATTACCCTTTTATTCATCTTTTTATCCCCCTTGATTGATCAGTTAAAATTTCTAATATCTTTTCTGCAATATCGTAATTTGGAAGAACAAAATCCGCATAACCTTCTTGGGCAACAATTTTTGGCATTCCATAAACCACGGAAGTTTCTTTCGACTCTGCTATAACCTTTCCACCGTAATGTTTAACTTTAAATGACCCTTTCGCACCGTCTCTTCCCATTCCTGTCAGAATAACTGCCAATGAGTTTTCTTTAAAAATTTCAGCAGCCAGATCAAAAGTGAAATCAGCAGAAGGTCGTACATTATTAATTTTATCGCTTTTATCTAAAAACAACTTTATTTTATGGTCCTCCTGTTTTAAACCCAAATGAAAATCCCCTGGAGCAATGTATACAACATTCTTTTGTAAAAATTCTCCCTCCTCAGCTTCTTTTACCTTCAAATTTGAAATTTTATCCAATCTATAAGCTAAAGAAGCTGTGAAACCTGCCGGCATGTGTTGAACAATAATTATTGGAACATTCAAATTTTCAGGTAGTTGCGGAATTATAACATCTAAAGAACGAGGTCCTCCCGTTGAACTTGCTATCAACACAACTTTTTCTCCCAATATATTTACTCTTGCACTTTTCTTTATCTTCTTGCTTCCAACAAAATGGATACTTTTCAATTTTTCGATAGAGACATTCATACTTTCTCTTATCTTTATCAGCAATTCATCTTGAACGTCTCTTATAGTCCAAGAGGTACTTCCAGCCGGTTTTTGAATGAAATCAAAAGCTCCCTTTTCTAAACATTCTATTGTAATAGAGGCTTCTTTTGAAGTCAAACTGCTTACCATAATAACTCTTGTTGGAGATTTTAACATTATCTCACTTAAAGCATCGAGCCCGTTTTTTTTAGGCATTTCAACATCTAAAGTAATCACGTCTGGATTTAAAGACAAAGCTTTTTCTACCGCTTCAATTCCATCTTTGGCTAATCCAACTACTTTCATGTCAGGTTCCTTGTCTATAATATCTTTTAGGACCATTCGCATGAAAGCAGAGTCATCAACTATTAAGACCCTTATTTGATCCAAGTATCTTCCTCCTCATTATTTTTCTGTTTTTTTATATATAAAGCCACATAAATTCAAAAAAAGCAAAAAAACTATTGCTAAAATTATACCATATTTAGGGTTCAGATTGAAAAAAGCATGACCGAAGATAATTATTCCAATTGCAACTGCGAAGATAGAAGTTATAAAAACCGATGCAGCAGAAACATCCTTAATTATCTTTACTGAAGAGCTATAAAAAGGATGAAGAAAATCCAACAGTTTCTCTGCTACGGTATTCACTGTTTCCATAATCAACACTAGCATAACTGTGAATATTAAAAGTATAAACTCAACTTCAGTTAAGTTGGCAAAAATAGCAACAATTAATACTATTAGTCCTATTAAACTTTGTATTCTAAAATTTCTTTGAGATTTATAAATTTCGATGAGCCCTTTCAAAGCATAAGAAAAACTACTTTTTAGACTCCTGTTTTCATTATTTCTATTCATAACCTTTCCCTAATTTTTTATACATTTTAGTTGACTCTAACGGATACCTTTTTTTGCATAAATCATAGCCAATTTTGATGGCTTTTTCATCAATTTCTATGTAATTTTTTGATACGTTCGATTTGACTTCTTCTATAAGACTTTCCAAACTTATTATCTGAGTTACTGAGCAAAGAACCCCTAACCCTATCATATTTGCCACATTTTTGTTTGATAATTCTTCTATAGCTATTTGTGAAGCTGGAACTTTGATTATTTTTTTGGTGATTCTTTCTACATACTGGGGTATATTTTCAACAAATTTTTCATCGTAGAATAAAATACCATTTCTTTTGAGATTCCCAATATGATTTAAACCAACATTATGCATCAAATACAATATATCAAAATTTTTAGCCTCGGGATAATCTATAGGTTCTTGATCAAAGAGCACATCACAATAAGAAAGTCCACCTCTCACCTGTGCACCATAATGTTGAGATTGAACAACCCAAAATCCTTCTTTTACCAGTGCTTTTGCAAATATTATTCCCATTAAGATGTTACCTTGACCGGCTTCTCCGCTGAATCTCACCGAATTAGGCGTACTTATTAAACTACTCATTTCGGTGATACCTCCTGTGAAACCAATTTTTTCCTTAATTTTTCATACCTATCAATGTAGCCTTCTTTTTCAACATTCAGAAATTCACCTATTATTATCTTATCTTTCAAGTCATTTTCATTCATATTTTTGGCTTTGCTCAACATAACAGAGTTATCTTTGAAATATTGCAACATTTGAGTAGGGCTTGTCATTTTGTTGTATCTTCCATAATAAGTATGACAATTTGTGACTATCTCAACAACTGACATACCTTTGTGTTTTAAGGCGTTTTCTATGTATTTAACTGATAACATGTAATGAAAAACGGTGGATCTAGCGACGTAAGTGGCACCAGAAGTTATTGCAAGATTAACTGCATCAAAATTGTTTTCTAAATTCCCATAAGGAGAAGTTGAAGCGTAGGTTCCAGTAGGAGTTTCAGGGGAATATTGTCCGCCTGTCATGCCATAAATAGAATTGTTGAAGATAATAACTGTTAGATCCATATTTCTACGGCAAGCATGAATGAAATGATTCCCACCTATTGCTAGTATATCTCCATCTCCTCCCATTACTACCACATTAAACTCTGGTTTTGCTAATTTAACTCCAGTTGCAAAGGCAACAGCCCTTCCATGGAGTGTGTGCATAGTGTTAAAATCAAGGTACCCAGTCACTCTTGAAGAACATCCTATTCCCGATATAACTGCCACCTTGTTTTTATCTAAACTTAAATTATCCACTGCTTCCACAAAATTTTTCATTATTATTCCATTACCACATCCGGGACACCACACATGAGTCATTCTGTCTTTTCTTAAATACTTAAAATATCTCTCTATAGGCATTTTATCCCACCTTTCAACTTTGGTATTTGATTTTGATCATTCGATAATTTTTGTTTGTATGTTGCACGTATTAAAAAACAATTGTGTTAGACTATCTGGATAGCCTTCTCTATAATAAACCTTCTTGATGCCGGCATTTATTATCAACCTGGCACATACGGAACAAGGTTGATGCGTGATATAAATTGATGCGTTATCAGTACTAATCCCAAATTTAGCGGCTTGCATCAAGGCATTTTGTTCTGCATGAAGACCGTAACAAATTTCTTGGTTTTCCCCACTTTTTATACCTAAGTCGTCTCTTATACAACCTATATCATCGCAGTGAGGAAAACCAGATGGTGGTTGATTGTAACCAGTCGCTAAGATCCTTTTTTCTTTTACTATTACGGCTCCAACCTTTCTATGCAAACAGGTAGACCTTTTACTTACCAAATCCGCCACTTCCATAAAATATTTGTCCCAGTCTTTCCTTTCTTTGAATAAATTGGGATCATTAAAATTTTTATTTTTCAAATAACTTTCAACTTCGTCCTTCTTACCCAAGAAAAAGCCTCCCTTAAATTGAAGATATCTCTAATAACTTCTCAAAAACATACCTTGAAAAATTTAAGCCTTTTGTAGTTAATTTAATAGAATCATCAATAGATATATACCCGTCCAAATTATTTTTTGTCTGACTTAAGACATTATCAACCAAACTTTTAGAAAACCTTTTTACCAAAGAGTCATAAGTTATTCCTCTTGTTAGTCTCAAAGACATAAAAAGGGTCTCTAACAATTCAGTAAACTCATCATTCACATTTTTTGTATCGTATGGAAGTTCATCATCATTTAATTTTGTAATATACACTTTAACATCTGAGGTATTCACATATCTCTCGTTGTTGATATGCCCTCCTGCAGAAACTCCAAATCCTACATAATCTAAGTTATACCAATAAAATTGATTGTGAATACATTCTTTGTTGGGTAGGGACCAACTTGAAATTTCATATCTGTTATATTCTAATTTTTCCAATTGATCATAGATATAATCAAGAAGTTCATCTACTAAGTCATCTTCCGGAAGTTTCATTTCCTTGATTTCAAGAAAATGTTTTAAAGGAGTATTGTGTGAAGAATCCAATAAATAATAAGAAATATGAGAGGGTTTCATCTTTTCTATAAACTCTAAATTACTATTAACCGTCTCAAAATTTTCATAAGGTAATCCAAGAATAAAATCCACATTTATATTATCATAAAAAGATTTCAAAAGTTCATAAGATTCTAACCCTTTATTAAAATCATGGGCTCTTCCTACGGTTTTTAATATCTTATCAGAAGTACTTTGGAACCCCATAGATATTCTGTTAATCCCAATTTCCTTGTAAAGTTGTACTTTTTTCTCATCAACACTTTCGGGATTTACCTCTATCGTGAATTCCTCTAAATCAGATAGATCCATATGTTCTTGTAATGAACGAAAGGTTTGCAAAATAAATTCTTTCTCAACAAAAGATGGGGTTCCGCCTCCAAAATAAACCGTTCTAACCTTCCTATCTTTTAATTTTTCACCTTTCAAAGCTATTTCTTTGTATAATGCATTAAAATATTCTTCTTTTAAGGAAAAATCAGTTGTAGACACATAATCACAATAAAGGCATCTCTTCACACAAAAAGGTATGTGTAAATATACTGCAATATAATTAGAATTCAAAAAACAAACTTCCTCCTTTTTCGTTGAACGAAAAAAGTAGAGGCAACTTAAGATTTTCGTTATACAGATAAAATTCGTAAAAAAAGTCTTGACCGAAAGCTATTCTTGTACCAAGATGCAACTGTTGACCGAATACATTCATAGGAATTGAGAATCCAATATTTGGATACCATTTTTGTTGTATCAGTGATGCTCCTATGTCTATCGTATCGACATAGTAACTATCTAGGTTAACAAGAGGAATATTTAAATACAAACCATTTGAATAACCTAAACTAATAGGTATTTCTACAGGCCTAAATATTTGAGCTTTTACTTCAAATAGATTTATATTTTTATTGTTAAAAAGAAATAGATTTCCTATAGCATATGAAGGGGCATTGAACTTAGCTTGAATGAAGTTATATATATCATGGTCGACATTTTTAACCTCAACTCTTTGAAAATTTTTTACTGTCAAAACTCCTAAAAAATTATTTTCAAGTTTGTACTCGTATCCCACACCAAATTCACTGTTGTATACTGGTACATTCACAAACATTTTAAAAAAAGATTCTCCACTTTTCAATTTTATCGTCCTGTTAAAGAGTTTATTTTCTATATATAAAGAGTTGTAATCGGAATAACCGATCTCTAATCCAAAATCTTCAAAAGATGACGTGGACAGTGAAAAGGTTGCTCCTTTATTCTCTATCTCTGGTTCAAAAGGAGTGTAACCTACATAAGATAAGATTACTGTCGAAATAAACATAAAAAACCAGATAAAATACAATTTTCTCAAGGTTCATCACCTCGTGGTGATTATCAATTATCTTCAAGTAATTCTTTGAGTATTTCGTTTGTTTTTTGGGGGTTAGCTTTACCTTTCGTCTCTTTCATAACTTGGCCGACAAAAAATCCCAACAGCTTCTTTTTCCCATTTTTATATTTTTCAACACTATCGGTATTTTCTTTTAAGACATTTTCAATTATTTTTCTTAGTTCATCTTCGTTTTCTATTTGCTTTAAACCTTTCTTTTCAACAATCTGTTTAGGGCTATCACCCGTTCTATACATCTCGGGAAATATATCTTTGGCGATCTTTGTTGAAATTGTATTCGTATCTAAAAGCATTTTTAATTCTGCAAAATGTTCGGGTTTAATTTTTACAGTTTGAATACTATCCTCATTTTCTTTCATCTCTCTTAATAACTCAGTTAAGATAAAATTACTAACAAATTTGGCATCCTTAGCCAATTCTACACATCTTTCATAATAATCAGCTAATTCTTTGTCTGAAGAGAGAATTTGTGCATCATATTCAGGTATATTGTACTGTGAAACAAACCTTTTAGCCTTCTCTTCTGTCATTTCCGGAATGAGTTTTCTAACGGTTTCAATAAGTTCGTCGTTCAGAATCAGTATAGGGAGATCTGGTTCGGGAAAATACCTGTAGTCCATTTCCTCTTCTTTTGTTCTCATTGAAAATGTCTCTTTTTTGTTGGCATCCCAACCTCTCGTTTCTTGTATTAACTCTCCACCTTTTTCTAAATTATTGATAATTCTATCTCTTTCATATTCTAACGCTTTTTCTACAAATTTGAATGAGTTTATATTCTTAATCTCTACCCTTTTACTTATTTCTTTGTTTTCTTGGTTGAGAATAGAAATATTTGCATCACATCTCAAGGCTCCTTTTTCCATATCACCCGTTGAAACATCAGCGTACCTAAGCAAATTTCTTAATTTCTCCATAAAAATCCTTGCCTGTTTAGGAGTCTCAATATCCGGTTCTGTTACAATCTCTAAAAGAGGTATACCTGCTCTATTAAAATCTATTAAACTTTCTTGAGCAGAGGAAATTTGATCACCTTCATGAAGCATCTTAGCGGTGTCTTCTTCCAAATGCATCCTTCTTATTCTTATCTTTTTGCCTTCAACGTCGATGTATCCACCACTTACTATGGGATGAAAATATTGTGTAATTTGATAACCTTTTGGCAAATCAGGGTAAAAATAATTCTTTCTATCAAACCTAGAAAACTTATTTATCTGCCCATTTAGTATTAATCCAGTTTTTATCGCAAGTTTAAGCGCTTCTTCGTTTAATACCGGCAATGTTCCAGGTTGCCCCGTACACACTGGGCAAATATTAATATTCGGCTCAGCTTCAAAATGTTCTGTACTGCATGAACAAAAGGCTTTAGATTTTGTTAGTAATTGGGCGTGTATTTCCAATCCTATAATGGTTTTATACATAATTTTTCAACTCCCTAGGGGTCTCTTTAAAGAAATTGTCTGCTATAGTTAATAGTTCCTCATCTTTCATGTAGCGACCAATGAATTGTATACCAAAAGGTAACCCTTGGACATCACCAAAGGGAATACTTATGGCAGGTGACCCAGTTAAATTCGCAGGAATTGTAAAAATATCCATTAAATAATAGTCTAAAGGTTTTAACTTTTCCCCTATCTTTGGTGGAAGAACAGGAGATGTGGGGGTCATTATCAAATGATAATCATTCAAAATTTCCTTCATTTTGTTACTCAACAATTTTCTTACTTTTGAGGCCTTTGAGTAATATTGATCATAATAAAGAGAAGAAAGGTTAAAAGTCCCCATCATTATTCTCCTTTTTACCTCTATTCCTAAGCCAACCTCTCTGGTAGCTTTATACATTTTATTTAAACCTAAGGCATGGTTCCTCAATCCGTATTTGACTCCGTCGTATCTTGAAAGATTGGATGAGGCTTCAGCAGGAGCTATTATATAATAAATAGCTACTGAATATTCCAATTCTGGTATATCTTTTATATCAACTTTTGCTCCTTTACTTCTCAAAAAGTTAATAACCCTTTCAAATTGTTTTATTACATTATCATCTGCATTTTCATGGTAAACAACCTTTGGAACGCAGATTTTGGTTTTGGATAAATCAATATCTACATCTTTTACGAGATCTTTATCGTGCTCCAACGTGGTTGGATCTTTGGGATCTTTTCCTTTCATAATTTCTGTAACCGTTCTGACGTCCTTTACATTATTTGCAAAAACACCTATCTGATCCAATGAAGATGAAAAGGCTGTTAAACCGTGTCGAGATATCATACCGTATGACGGCTTAAATCCAACAACACCGCAAAAAGCAGCAGGTTGTCTTACCGAGCCTCCTGTATCAGATCCCAAAGAAAATGGAACGTACCCTGCTGCTACCGCTGCAGCTGAACCTCCACTACTACCCCCTGGAACTCTTGTCAAATCCTTAGGATTTTTTACAGGTCCAAAGGCTGAATGTTCATTGGTATTACCCATGGCAAACTCGTCCATATTAGTTTTCCCTACTACTGTAAAACCTGCTTTTAAAAGTTTTTCAACGGCAGTTGCGGTATAAGGGGAACTATAATTTTCAAGGATTTTAGAACCGTTTGTTGTTTTAGTTCCTTCAACTAAAATGTTATCCTTGACCAAGAAAGGTATGCCAAAATAATCACCATCTTTGTTGCCTTCTACCTTTTCTATTCTTAAAACCGAATTTATTTCTTTATCTTTTTCATAAATCCTTTTGATACTGTCTTCTATAACATTTTTGCCAACCAAATCGTCTATGGTCAAATATATCACCTCAAAAAAGAGTTTTAATTAAAATATGTAATATCTAAAATCGAATATCAAAAGTAAAATAAAACTTGCAATAATTAATCCGTAAGACAAGTAAGAAAGCGTTCTCCATGTTTGGTAACTCCTCTTCGTGTATCTTATAGGTGTTAACCAGCCAAAGGTAAAACCTATCCCTAATCCTCCTAAATGGGCAAAATTGTTTATATTAGCACCCGGTAAGAATCCCCAGATCACGTTTATTAAGATAATTGGGAGTAGAGCGGTACCTGTTACAGGTCTTAATATAGTAGGGGTATCGTGTCTAAATCCCGCTCCAAAAAGTAGGCCTATCAATCCGAATATTGCACCTGATGCTCCTACAGAGATTGCACTGGGTAAAAATAAGTGGGTTAAAAGATTACCAAAAATACCTGATAACATGTATATAGAAATGAATCTTTCTTTTCCATAAGCCCTTTCAACTAAGTTACCCACGTAAAATAAGGCGATCATATTGAAAAATATGTGAAATAAGCCACCATGAACAAACATTGAAGTAATCAGTCTGAACCATTCTCCAGCTGTGATTAAATTACCTAGTTGGGCACCAAAAAGTATGTATATACGTGGGTTAGAAAAAGCGCTTATACCACCAAATAAAAACATCATTATAAATATTAAAACATTCAACATTATTAAGTAACTTGTGACATTTCTTTGCATCTCTTTCTCCTTTCTTTATCTATTAATGTCTTTATAAATTCTAAAACTTACTTTAGCACCCCTTCGCCCTGCATCCCACCCACAATTGGATGGGAGGGCTCCGCCCTGTAACCCTTTAAAAATCAAAATTTTATTTTTGAAAATCTTTTTATTACTAAAGTGTCTATTATCTATATCTAGGTCAATCTTATGCCTAGCTTTCTCGAAGTTTGATCCCTTTATTGTTCAAACTTTCTAAAATAGATCTTTCGACTTGATTGACTTCTTCTTCCGTCAAAGTTTTATTTTCTGATCTATAAACTATTGAAACGGTTATACTTGTTTTATCTTCTTCTATGTTTTTTCCTCTGTAAACATCAAAAATTTTAAAATCTTCTACAATATCTGCCACATTTATTATTATTTCTTGAATCTCTTTAAATTCAATGTTTAGTGGAACAATCATAGAATACTCTCTTTTGATAGCAGGAAAATCGACTTTTCTGAATTCTCTTTTTATTTCCTTCTTACCTTCAAATATTTTGTCTAAGTTGATCTCACAGATATATATTGGGTCTTTTATTTCGTAATAATTATCGGCTATCACTGGATCAAGTAAACCTAAAAAGCCAACTTCTTCACTGTTAATAAATAAAAGAGCACTTTGTGCTTTCAAAAAACCAGATTGATCGTTTCTTACGTATTCTACTTTTACATGGAATTCATTCAACAAGTTTTCTAAAGCACCTTTTACAGAATAAAATGTAACCTCTCTCTTATCTGTGAAATCATCATTATTTTCTCTTCCCGTAGCCACAAAGGCAAGGTTAGTAAATTCCTTGGCACCTGTCTCACTACCTTTCTCTGCTTGGAAAACTTTATCAATTTCGAACATTTTTATATCTTTTATTTGATTTCTATAATTAAATGAAGCTGAATCCAATAAACCATATATCAATTTGGATGACATGTATTCTAATTCTGAGGAGATAGGATTAATCAATTTTAAATCCAATTCGCTTTCCATCCACATTCTATTGCCATTGTTCAATGGAAAGGTCTTTGCCTCATGATAACCGTTAGCCAACATAATATCCGCTACCTTCTCTTTAAAAGAAACAAAATCTCCCTTACTTCCTATCATTCCATTTAGATTTGGGAAAGCAGACTGTATTTTTGAGTAGCCATAAACTCTACCAACTTCTTCAACAAGATCAATTTCTTGGGTAATATCTGGCCTTTTTGTAGGAATAGAAACCTTCCATTCTTCATCTATTGTATCAAAGGATAAATTCGTTTTCTTGTTTACATCTTCCATTTCCTTCTGGTGCGAACTTTTTTCCACTTTTGTGAAAGGGAAATCTAATTTTTTTAATATTTGTTCAATTTCTTTTTCTGCTAATTCTTTTCCCAACCTATTGTTTATATAACTTTTTTTAATCGATATTTCTTTATTTTTTATAGGTTCGGGATAAATATCCGTTGTAGGTCCGCCTACTTTTCCCCCTGCCAATTCGTTAATCAATTTAATCAATCTACCCATTACCATCTCACTATCGTTTGGATCAACTCCTCTTTCAAAACGATACGAAGAATCAGAAGTTATCTTATGGTAAGTGGAAGACCTTCTTATATTAACAGGATCAAAATGGGCAACTTCTAGTAAGATATCTTTCGTATTTTCGTTGATACCGCTTAATTCTCCCCCCATTATGCCTCCAAGTGCAATTATGTTATCACCGTCGGTTATAAGTGTTTCTGCTCCTTCCATGGTGTACTCTTTACCATCTAAAAGAAGGATTTTTTCACCTTTTTTAGCTTTTCTAACAATTATTTGATCCCCTATAAGATCTAAATCAAATGCATGGATAGGATGACCTGTTTCTAACATTACATAGTTCGTTATATCTACAATATTGTTTATACTTCTTATTCCTGATCTTCCCAACCTTTTAACAAGCCACATTGGGGATGGTCCAACTTTTACATCTTTTACAACTGTTGCCATATATCGATTACATTTTTCATATTCTATTCTTACGGGAAACCCCTCACCTTTACTAATTTTTATATACTCAGGTAATTTAAATCCTACACCACAATCTATCGTTTCTAACTCTTTGGCAACACCTAAATAAGAAAGTAAATCAGGTCTATTGGGAAGTATCTCTATCTCTAAAACGTGGTCATACAGATCAAAAAATTTTACAAAATCTGTTCCATTCGGAACATCATCTATTATTCTGTAAATTTTATCCGCATCACTAGATATACCTAATTCCTTCAAAGAACACATCATTCCCTGAGAGATTACTCCCTTGAACTCTCGTTCTTCTATTTTTATATTGTTTGCTAAAGTTGCCCCAGGAAGTGCAACTGGAACTTTTTCTCCAACCTTAACCGTAAGGTCCCCAGTGACTATATTTTTGATCTCTTTCCCCACGTCTATCTTACAAATTACTAAATTATCAGCATTTTCAAGTGGAGCTATTTCCTTAATCTCTCCAACTGTTATATTGTTAAGATCATTCCCCATTTTTTCAAAACCTTCTACATCTACAGAGTGAAGTTTTATCTCTTTTACTAATTCTTCGATATTTTTTGTGACTTTTATATAATCTTCAAGCCAATTTAAAGATACTTTCATTGTTACCTCCCTCTAAAATTTTGCTTGTCAATGATGGATAGTTGATTATAAACTTTCAATAAATCTTGCATCATTTTTATAAAATTCTCTTATATCTGGAATGTTATATTTCAACATCGCCACTCTTTCAATTCCCATTCCAAAAGCAAAACCTTGCCATACTTTTGGATCGTAATTAACACTTCGAAAAACGTTTGGATGAACTAAACCGGCTCCTAATATTTCTATCCAACCAGTATTTTTACAAACATTACACCCTTTTCCTCCACAAAAGATACAACTGATATCTACCTCAAAACTCGGTTCGGTAAAAGGGAAATAGCTTGGGCGTAACAATATCGAAACTTTATTCCCAAAAAATTTTTGAGCAAAAACTTCAAGATACATTTTTAGATGGGAAACGGAAACATTTCTATCAACATACAACCCTTCTACCTGATGAAAAACGGGGGAATGCGTGGCGTCTAGTTCATCTTTTCTGTATACCCTTCCAGGGGATATTATGGCCAAAGGCGGTTTGCTTTTCAACATAGTTCTCACTTGAACGGGAGAAGTATGCGTTCTTAATAGCTTTTCTTTGTCCAAAGATAAATAAAAAGTATCCTGCATTTCTCTGGCAGGATGCCATTCAGGGGTATTAAGCGCATCAAAATTGTACCAAGAATTCTCTATTTCTGGACCTTCAGCTACTGAAAAACCCATTCCAATGAATATTTCTTCTATTTCTTTCCTTGTTTTTGTGATTAAATTTTCTTTCCCAACCTTTCTACGAGCCCCAGGAATCGTAATATCAACCCAGTTTTTTTTCTCCTTTTCTTCCCTTTCCTTTTCTTCCAACTCACTCAACTTTTCATCAAAAATAGTTCCTAATTCTTCTTTCAATTCATTTACACTTTTACCATACTCTTTTTTTAATTCTACATCGTCGATATCTTTAAGATTGTTCATTAGAGACTTGATTAAACCTTTTTTACCTAAATATTTAGATTTTAGATTTTGAAATTCTTGCATATTTGTTATTTCTTGTAGTTCTCTTTTTAAAGTACCTATGATTTCATCTTTGTCTATTATTAAAGCCATCAAAATCCTCCTAAATTTTAAAAATCTAGCTGTTGCCCTGTAGCCCTTTTAAAATCAAAATCTTATTTCAAAAAATCGCTTTTTTCTAAAATATTAATTGAAAAAATCTTTTGATTCATATACGATAGGTTCTCCCAACATATTAACTACCTTGTCAGTGGTTGCTTGTAATAGTTCCACAGAATCACTTATCACCAATATACTGCAATCCTTTTTATAATAAGAAATAATCATTGAAATGTCAGAAAGCTCATCGTAGTTAATATCACACTTTCTAGCTCCTATAAATATCAAATGACGCCTTTTAGGTTTGTTTTTAAGTATGTTGTATATGCTATCTTTCCAAATTTGAGGAACCACTATATGTGTAAAAGATCTTCCCACCCAATTTATTCCGTTTGCAAGAAATCCATTTATTTTAACTTCTTTTGCGTACTTTTCAGGTTCTGAAATTAACTTAAAGAAATATGAGGTCATTAATTCCGTATTAGTGGTATATAACCCTAACGAATTCCCTTTTTCCAACTTAATTTCTGGGAAGGTGATAGAAGGTTTTACAATATCTAAAATGATGCTATTTGAAATTTCTTCTTCAATCACCTTGCACACCTCTTTTTATTGTTTTTCGAATCTCGTCGATTACTTTCTTAGTATCGATCTTTTCAATTTTAGTCGCATCAAGAGTCGAAAAAGTATCGTTACTTAGATACAACAAGGGTTTTAAATTTTCTAATGATCCTTCATTTTTGTGCAAAGCAATCACTTTTCCAACAACTAATTCATGATCTCCGACAGTAAAAGAATTTTCTAACGTGCATTCCATTGAAAAATAACCATCAACAATATAGGGGGAATTTACGAATTCAGAATCTTTCACCTTAACTCCTGCTGCCGAGAGCTTATCACCTTCTCTTGCAGAAATCCGTCCAACTTTTACGGATAACTCCGATTTCTCATACGGTAAAAAACTGACTGTAAATTCTTTTTCCTTAATTAACATGGGGTAAGTATATCTTTGTTTTTTAATAGCAAATCCAAACAGAGGTGGATTTGACGAAAGGGGTGTACTCCAAGCCACAGTCATCGAATTAACAAAAGAACCACTCTTAATAGTGACCAAGCACACAGGCATAACGATATTTTCACTGAATCGATTAATATTCACACTTATCCCTCCAGAAGAAAATTATACCATAACAATAGAAAAATCTGACATTTTTATTGACAATTTGAAAAAAAGAGTTATAATATAAATATCGTCTTTCGATATCGATATTAGATATATGGAGGGAATAATTTTGATTGAATTTAAAAATGTTTCAAAAAAATTCCAAGATAAGTACATCCTAAGAAATTTTAATCTCAAAGTTCAAGAAAGGAGTAAAACACTTATTTTTGGAAAATCTGGAATTGGAAAGACCACTATTTTTAGACTACTTTTAGGATTCATAAAACCAGACGAAGGACAATTACTATACAAAAATGAAGAGTTGAATGGTAAAAATGTATGGGATTTAAGAAGAGATGCTGTGTATATTGGGCAGGAATTAGATATCGCTGATGGAACCGTAAGAGAAATAATTCGTACTATATTGAATTATAAAATAAATCTTAAAAAATCTTTCAATGAATCAGAATTACTAAAATTATTCGATTTTTTTGAACTACACGAAAATATTTTAGATAAAGATTTCCAATCACTTTCAGGTGGAGAAAAACAAAGAGTTTTGATATCTATCTTTACATTTTTAAACAAAAAGTTATACTTACTAGATGAGATTACCTCTTCTCTGGATAGAGAGATGAAAAATAAAGTCATAGAATATTTACTATCAAAAAAAGAGTGGACTTTGATTGCAATATCTCATGATCAAGAATGGTTAAATAAAGAAGGTTTGAATATAATAGAGATGGGAGGGAATAATAATGGAACCTACAACTGATATTTCTTTATTTTCACTTGCAATGGCTTATTTATTAATATTTTTCCCCATTATCTTGAGTTATATTTTTAATTTAAAAATAACTCGAGATACTTTAATTTCAACGATCAGGATGAGCATCCAGCTTTTCATCATGTCTTTAATTTTAGTATATCTTTTCCAATTTGATTATACATGGTTGAATATAGGTTGGCTATTTTTTATGATCTCTTTTGCTGTATTTCGAGTGATTGGTAGTAGTGGTTTAAATTTCAAAAGGTTCATTTGGCCTGTATTCTTTGCCCTTGCTATTTCAAATTTTATTGTACTTTTTTACTTTGATTTTATAATTTTAAGATTGGACAACATTTTCACAGCAAGATATTTCGTTGTCCTTGGCGGAATGCTCTTAGGTAACGCTTTAACAGGAGATATTATTGGAATTAGTAATTTTTACAAAGATATAGAAAGAAATAAACAGAGATATTTTTTTGCTTTGGGAAATGGGGCTACCGTTTATGAAGCCACACTTCCATATTTAAGGAACGCATTGATATCTGCTCTTAGACCAACCATAGCAAGCATGGCTACAGTTGGAATCGTGTATCTACCTGGAATGATGACAGGTCAGATTTTGGGAGGGGCGTCTCCACAAACAGCTATAAAATACCAAATCGCCATATATGTAGCTATTTTAACGTCGGTCTCTCTTTCCGTAACCCTAACAATATTATTCACAATGAAAAGTAGCTTCGATGAGTATGGGATACTTCGCGAAGATATCTTTAAAAAATAAACAAAGGAAGGTGCTCTAAAACGAAAAAAACGGCTATCGGTTTTATAGTTGCTATGGGAATTGTGAGTTTATTTGCAGATATCACACATGAAGGGGCAAGAAGTTTAATCGGTCCGTATTTAGGTTTATTAGGAGCGAGTGCAACTGCGGTGGGAATCATTTCAGGTTTAGGCGAGTTCATAGGTTACGGTTTGAGGTTGTTAACTGGTTATTTAAGTGATAAAACTCGTAGATATTGGCTTTTCACTTTTTTAGGGTATGGGATGGATTTATTCGCGGTTCCTTTATTGGCTCTTGCCGGAAGATGGGAAATAGCAGCTATGCTAATAATTATGGAAAGAACAGGAAAAGCTATAAGAAAGCCTTCGAAAGATACCCTTATGTCTTATGCAGCGCGAAATGTGGGAAGTGGTAAAGGATTTGCCATAGCAGAGGTCCTTGATCAAATTGGAGCTGTCTCAGGACCTGTTATTTTAAGTTTGATTCTATTATTCAAGTCAGGGGATGAGTTAGCAAACTACCGATTCGCATTTGCAATATTATTGATACCTGCATTGATTACTTTAATCTTGCTGTTAATTAGTAGATTGAACTTTCCACAACCCGAGAAATTTGAAGTGAAAGAGGAGACGATTAACTTTGAGGGGATCTCAAAATCGTACTGGTTGTACTTAGTAGCCATCTCCTTAATTGCAGCAGGTTTCGCAGATTTTCCTTTGTTGGCGTTCCATTTTCAAAGAATTGATATTTTCAGCCCAACTATGATACCTTTTATGTATGCGATAGCTATGGGAGTTGATGCTGTTTCTGCATTGATCTTTGGTTTGTTTTACGATAAAGTAGGAGTTACCAGCCTCATAATTGCTTCCAGTCTCTCAATATTTTTTTCTCCCTTTTCATTTTTATCTAACTCTTCATTGGTAGTGATCTTAGGCGTTATTTTGTGGGGAATCGGAATGGGAGCCCAAGAATCGATTTTAAAATCTGTTGTAGCCGATATTGTCACCCCTGAGAAAAGAGGAACCGCATATGGTTTTTTTAACGCTATCTTCGGCTTTTTTTGGTTCATAGGTAGTGCGATTATGGGGGTCTTGTATGATCATACAATCGTTAGTTTGGTTATCTTTTCCATGATAGTAGAAAGTGCCGCTGTTTTTACCCTTTTCCTTCTCAAATCAAAACTTGGTAATGCAGTTAAATAAAACGAAAGGAGGAAAATAGTCATAAAAGAATCAAACGATCGTATTAAAATGAATAAATATTTAAATAAAATCTTGAATGGTTTAATTCAAATACATATATTGCACCATGCACAAAAATCTCCAATCTATGGAAGCTGGATGATTTCTGAGTTAAAAAGGCACGGTTACAATATAAGCCCAGGTACTTTGTATCCCTTACTACACAAGATGGAAAAAGAAAATCTTCTCACTAAAAGAACTGAAATAGTAGAAGGTAAAAAAAGGATATATTACTCTATTACAAGCCAAGGAGAAAACCTATTAAAGGAATTAAAAGCAAAAGTAAAAGAACTATTTCATGAAATAATATAATTATATAAAAAAGGTGAGCTTTGCCTTTACGTTCACAGTCAAAAAGTTATGATATAATTAAAAAACATAAAAAAAAACGGGGAGAAAATCAAGAGAGGGAGGGCAAAATTGTGAATTTACAGGAGTATGTTTTAAGCAAGGCAAAAAAGGCTAAAGATACTTCAAGAAACTTTAGCTCAACTTCTGAAACGGATAAGATCAAAATTCTTAACTATATTTCGGAAGAGCTAATGGCCAATAAAAACTATATAATATCAGAAAACCAAAAGGATGTCGAAGTTGCTAAAAACACTGGGATGTCAAGCAGTCTTTTAGATAGGCTGTTACTGAACGAGGAAAGAATCACCAAAATGGCTAAAGGTGTGCAAAAAGTGGCACAACTTCAAAGTAGTGTTGGTAACATCTCTCAAATGTGGAAAAGGCCAAACGGATTGATGATTGGAAAGATGGTAGTCCCTTTAGGGGTAATCGCCATCATATATGAAAGCAGGCCAAATGTAACAGTAGATGCAGCAGCATTATGTATAAAATCGGGTAACTGTGTGGTATTAAGAGGTGGTTCTGAAGCGATTCATTCTAACAACGCTTTGGTGAAGATTATCCATCAAGCTATTGAAAAAGCCGGTTTTTCAAAGGATATAGTGCAGTTCATTGAGATTATAGATAGAAAAGCTGTTGATGAATTGATGAAGCTATACGAATACATCGATGTGCTGATACCTCGAGGCGGTCCATCTTTAATTAAAAATACGGTTGAAAATTCTATGATCCCTGTTATACAAACGGGGGCGGGGAACTGTCACGTGTATGTTGATAAACAAGCCGATCTTGAAAAGGCACTTAAAATCGTTGAAAACGCTAAAATGAGCAGACCCTCCGTCTGTAACGCAGCAGAAAAATTATTGGTCCACAAAGATATCGCAGAAGAGTTTCTACCAAAAATATACTCAATCTTTGAAAAGAAAGTAGAATTAAGAGGCTGCGAAAAAACCTTGAAAATAATACCTCAAATGAAACCGGCACAAGAAGAAGATTGGTCAACTGAATATTTAGATTACATAATGGCAGTTAAAATAGTTGATAGTACTGAAGAAGCCATAAATCAAATAAACAAGTACAGCACGAAGCATTCTGAAGCAATTATAACCGAGAATTATACTACCGCGCAAAAATTCCTAAACGAAATAGATTCTGCAGCCGTTTACGTCAATGCTTCAACGAGATTTACCGATGGTGAAGAGTTCGGCTTCGGCGCGGAAATGGGGATAAGTACACAAAAATTGCATGTTCGAGGACCGATTGGAATCAACGAGTTAACAACCACCAAATACATTATCTTGGGAAACGGGCAGGTTAGATAGTATGGATGAAAAACTGTGTGTGATAGGTTTGGGAAAAATGGGAAGCACGTTAGTAAAAGGTTTAATCCAAACAAAAACACTTAAAAGAGAACAAATAATCGGAACAGATGTCTTTGAATACGATTCTGAAAGAAATTCTAATTACTGTGACATAAAAACTATGTCCGATAATGCAAAAGCGGTGAAAGAATCTGACATCGTTCTTTTAGCTGTGAAACCGCAAGTAATAGATAAAGTATTGGAAGAAATAAGTCCTTTTTGTGAAAACAAGATAGTTATATCAATAGCTGCAGGAGTAAGTTTGCGCCATTTGGATAAAGCTTTACCAGTTTCATCAAAGATAATAAGAGCCATGCCCAACACCCCTATTTTAGTTGGTGAAGGCGTTATTGCTATAAGTAAAAAGAAGAACGTTGACGAAAATGATTTGAGAACGGTTAAGAAGATTTTGGAAAGTGTTGGAAAGGTATATTTGGTTGAAGAATATATGATGGACGCGATAACAGCTTTAAGTGGGAGCGGACCGGCATATGTCTATATTATGATAGAGGCTTTATCCGACGGTGGTGTTCTAATGGGTTTACCTAGAGAGCTTTCCACTGAATTTGCCGCAAGAACTTTACTTGGCGCTGCAAGAATGGTTTTAGAAACACAGAAACACCCTGGAGAATTAAAAGATATGGTTACTTCCCCAGGAGGTACATCAATAAGAGGAATAGAAGTTTTAGAATCTCATGGTTTACGAGGCATCCTTATGGACGCTGTAAAAGAAGCAACTATACGGTCAAAAGAACTGAATTCACAAAGAGGTGTTGATATTGATTGAAAGGTACTCTCTTTCTCCAATTAAAGACATTTGGACTTTAGATGCCCAATACGAAAGATGGCTTGAAGTAGAAGTAGCTGTAACAGAAGCCTTTGAAGAACTGAACCTTGCTCCCAAAGGTACATCCCAAAATATTCGACAAAAAGCAAAATTAGACGTTCAAAAAATATTAAACACAGAAAAAATAGTGGATCATGACGTGATAGCCTTTATAAAAGTGGTAACTGAAGATATGGGAGATGAGGCAAGATACTTTCACAAAGGCTTAACATCGTCGGATGTTGTCGATACAGCTTTATCGTTAGCTATAAAAAGAGCGGGAGAGATTATTCTTGATGAGCTAACTAAATACATAGCTAATCTCAAAAAACTAGCTGTAGATCACAAGTATACTATTATAGTTGGAAGAACCCATGGGGTGCACGCTGAGCCAACATCTTTTGGATTAAAAATTTTAGGATTTGTTGCGGAAGAAGAAAGAAACAAAGAAAGATTAGAAAAGGCTATAGATAACATTTCCCAAGGAAAACTCAGCGGAGCGGTTGGAAATTATGCTAACATAGAACCAAAAGTAGAGGAAATCGCTTTGAAAAAACTCAACCTCAGACCTTGTAAAGTATCTACTCAAGTTTTACCAAGGGATCTTCACGCTGAATTTTTCAGTGTTTTAGCTATGATAGGAAGCGGTATAGAAAGACTTGCTATAGAAATCAGGCACCTTCAAAAAACAGAGGTCCTGGAAATAGAAGAACCTTTTAAAAAAGGGCAACGGGGTTCTTCAGCGATGCCCCATAAGAAAAACCCCATATTGTGTGAAAGGTTGACGGGGATGTCAAGAATGCTAAGATCTTACTTATCTTCTGCTTATGAAAATATCTCCTTATGGCACGAAAGAGATATTTCTCATTCGTCTGTAGAAAGAGTGTTTATACCGGATGCAACAATGCTTACTTACTACATGTTGAATAAAGCAAATTACTTAGTTGAAAACTTAGTTGTTCACAAAGATAGAATGAAAGAAAACATAGAAAAATCGTATAATTTAATTTATTCTCAACGGGTGTTGCTGAAATTAGTTGAATTAGGGGTAAGTAGGGAGGAAGCTTATAAAATAGTTCAAGAAAACGCTATGAAAGCTTGGAATGAAAGGCGTGATTTTAAAGCAATTTTATTGGAAGATAACAGAGTAAATACAAAATTTTCTGAAAAAGAAGCCTTTGAAGATATATTTTCGCCTGATTATTATCTAAAAAATATAAACAAAATTTACGAAAGGTTTGAACTTTAAGGGTGGGGAGCGGGGCAAAAGGCAAAGAACTTTTATCCTTATAGGTGGAGAGCGGAGCGAAGGACAAAGAACTTTTATCCTTATGGGTGGGGAGCGGGGCGAAGGGGCGCTATTAATCAAGTTTTTAGAATTTCTAAAAGTGGTAAAAGTGCAAATAAAGGAGGCATGAATCATGAAACTTACTTTAAGTGATTTTGAAATTAAAATCCCAGATATCAACATCGATAACACTTCAGAAATAAAAATTGGTTCTTATCAAGATTACACCATACAAACGGATGCCTGTGAAATCCTACAATTTGCCTTGGAAAGCAGTAACGATTCAAACAATGTTTTCATTGTTGGTCCAAATCGTAGTGGTAGAAGAGGTATGACTCGAAAGATCATCGAAAGAATTTCATTAACTCAAAAAGCTCCTCAAGATCTTCTGTATGTTTTTAATTTCAAAGAAGAAAAGAAACCCAAGCTGTTGAAACTACCCGCCGGAGAGGCCAAAAATTTCAAATCTGAATTGCAATCTATTATTAATTCGTCTGTACAAGTTTTAAATAAAACTATGCAGACGGAAGAATTCCAACAAAGATTAAGTTCATTAGAAAAAGAATACAACGAGCAGAGGGAAAAATTGTGGTCCGATCTAAGAAAACAGGCTCAAACTCTTGGCTTTATACTTGAGGCTTCTGAAAAAGGTATAGTGAGTGTTCCTGTTTACGATGGCAAAAAAATAAGCAGCTCTGAGTTTGAAAATCTTCCCGAAGAGATAAAGGAGTATTTTAGAAAAAATTCAGAGAAGTTGCGAGAATTAATTGAAAAAACTATGGTAAAGATCACGGAGATGGATAAAGAATACTGGGAAGAAGTTAAAAACTTACGACGCTATTGGGCTGCATTTAGCTTAGCTAAGCTTTTTGAACCCCTTGAAAAGAAATATCTCAAATATTCAGATGTTTTTGAATACCTTCAAAACTTAAAAGAAGACATAGCTTCTCATTTATCCCAATTAACTTCTGAAAATCAAAACCTAATAACTTATCTTAAAGAAAAAAGATACAATGTCAACATTGTAGTAGATAATTCTTATCTACAAGGTGCTCCTGTGATAGAAGAAGATAACCCCACTTTTTCAAATTTGGTTGGTAGAATAGAGTATTATTCCCAAATGGGACTTCTCCAAACTGATTTTACAATGATAAAATCGGGGGCTTTCCACAGGGCAAATGGTGGTTATTTAATCATGGAAGCGGAAAAAGTTTTAAGAAAACCTTACGCTTGGGAGGTAATTAAAAGGGTTTTATCTGAAAAAGAAGTAAAAATTGAAAATATTCAAACTGCTGAAGGCTATTCGAACGTTGAAAGTTTGGAACCAGAACCTTTATCTTTAACCGTTAAAGTAGTACTCATTGGAGAAGAATGGGTGTACGATTTATTAAGAGTTTACGATAGCGAATTCGAAAAACTTTTTCCTATAAAATCACAATTTGACTATGAGGCAGCGTTAAGTAACGAGAATTTAAATAAATTTTTAGCTTTCTTAAGCAACACAGTGGAAGAAAACGATATCTCACATTTTACAAAAGATGCGATTGAAGAGATAATCAAGTACAGTTGTAGGATGAATGGAAATAACAAAAGGTTCTCTTTAAAATTGGGGGAAATTAAGAATCTACTAATAGACTCTTGCAACATTTCTAGAAAAAATGGAACAAGCCCATATATAACCTCCAAAGATATAAAAGATACTATAAAGTTTAGAGAAAAAATGTTTTCCTTTCATAAGAAAAAATTATTTAATGCAATTAAAGAACAAAAGATTGACATAAGAACTGAAGGCTCTGAAGTCGGACAAATAAATGGATTAACTGTTTTGGATACAGGAGATTTCACCTTTGGGCATCCAGTGAAAATAACAGCAAAAAGTTACAGATCCTCTTCTGAAAAAATCATAAATATACACAGGGATATTGATTTAAGCGGGAAAATATACAAAAAATCTTCATTGATAATAGAAAACTATTTCAAACATAAATTTTCTTCTTTCATAGAAACAGGCTTCGGCGTTTCTTTAAATTTTGAACAAGTTTACTCTATCATTGAAGGAGACAGCGCTACAATAGCAGAAACTCTGGCTTTAATGTCTTCTATAGCTAACATTCCATTGAAACAAAATATTGCCATCACCGGATCTATGAATCAAAGTGGAGAGGTTTTACCAGTTGGAGGAATAATCGAAAAAATAGAAGGATTTTACGACGCTTGTAAAAATCTCAATTTTACAGGAGACCAAGGGGTAATTATTCCAAATAAGAATATCGATAATATTGTATTAAAAGATGAAATAAACGAAGATATACAAAATGGAAAGTTCCATATTTGGGCTATTGATAATATAGACGAAGCGATCGAACTAATGACAGATTACAAAGCAGGTATACCAAATGAAAATGGAGAATACGAAGAAGGCACATTTTATTATTATGTGAGTAAAAACCTCAAGAAATTATCAAAGGAAGAGAAAAAAGAAAAAGACGAAAAAAAATAACAAATAAGCCAGATCAATTTTAAAACCCCCATCGTATATAGATGGGGGATTTTAATTATAATCCATAAATTGCAGAAAACTTCTCTTTTATATAGTCAACAAAATATTTGGGATTAAGAGTCTCACCTGTAACCTTTTTCAAAAGTTCTTCTGGTTCGTACATTTTACCGTACTTATGGACATTCTCAACCATCCAGTTCAAAACTTCTTTTGAATCTCCTTTTTCTATTTGAGATGGATAATCTTTTAAATCTTTTTTCAATTTTGAGAACAATTGAGCACTATAAAGATTGCCCAACATGTATGAAGGAAAATAACCAAATTGCCCATTTGACCAATGAACATCTTGCAAAACACCTACGGCGTTGTTTGGTGGCACGATACCTAAATATTCTTTCATTTTATCGTTCCAGACGGTTGGTAATTCATTTACCTTTATTCTATCGTTGATCAGTGCTTCTTCGATTTCAAATCTCAACATAATATGAAAGTTGTAAGTTACTTCATCTGCCTCAGTCCTGATGAAATCTTTTTTAACTATATTGACACCTTTATAAAGTTCATCACTGCTTATTCCCTCAAAAGATGGGAAAATATCTTTCAACTTTTTAGAAAAGAACACCCAAAAATGAGGACCTCTTCCTATAATATTTTCCCAAAATCTTGATTGGGATTCATGCACAGCCATAGAAGCACCTTCATCCAAAGAAGTTTCAAAAAATTCTTCAGGGATATGAAGTTCGTATAAAGCGTGTCCACCTTCGTGCATAGTTGAAAATAAAGAATATCTCAAATCTTTATTGTTGTATCTTGTTGTAATTCTAACGTCTTTTGGACCAATTTTTGTAGTGAAAGGATGAGCAGACATGTCCATACGTCCAGAATCGAAATCGAAATTCATAAATTTTAACGCTTCCAGAGATAACTCTTTCTGCTTATTTACGTCGAAATCACCTTCAAAAAAATCGCACCTTGGTTCTTTTCCCTTTTCTAAAAGCTCTTTCATAAAGGGTAGGAGATGCTCTTTTAAGTAATTTATTGTGCCTTTCAACGTTTCTGTTTTCATTCCAGGCTCGAATAAGTCTAAAAGAGCATCATATCTATTTTTTTCATATCCTAAAGCCTCTGCTTGTTCTTTTTCTAAAGATACGACTTCTTGCAAATAAGGTTCAAACAAAGAAAAGTTATTTTCTTCCCTGGCTTTTTTCCAAAAATGACCTGCTTTTGAAGTCGTTTCGGCTAATTGTCGGATAAGTTGTGGAGGCAACTTTTTAAACTTATCGAAATCTTTCTTGGTTACCCTTACCATTGCTTGATCAATATCACTTAATTCATCATAATTTTCCTTCTTTGAAAAATAATCCAAAAATTCACCCATCTGATCGGAAACGGACATTCTAAACAGTGACTCCATAAGTTCTCCTAAAGCTTTAGAACGATACTCAAAAGCATTGTTTGGAGCGTTAGTTTCTAAATCCCAGTGCATTAGTGCAATAGCTTGACTGTATCTTGAAATTTTGGCTTGAAATTCTTTAAATTCTTCCAATTTAGACATCTTTTTTACCCCCTCTTATACAGATTTTTCTATCTTTAGAAATTCTAAAACTTTATATATAGCGCCCATAAGGATAAAAATTCTTTACCTTTTGCCCCGCTCCCCACCCTCTAAGGATAAAGCAGCTATACAGATTTTGTTAGTTATCCTAATTATATCAGATTTCTTGAACTATCACAAAGTTTGCTGTATAATATTGTAACGACAGCATAATTATACAAGAAACAAGATTTTCAAAATATAATTCAGGGGGTAGTTATGAATTATCTACTTACTTTAATTTCAGGTGTTTTAACCGGTTTGGCTATGCCAGGTAATTTATTTTCTTTTTTCATTTGGTTTTCATTGGTTTTCTTTCTGAGGAATATGACCAGATCAAAAACTCACTATGAAAGATTACTCCATACGATAATATATTCCTCTTCCATGCTTGTAACTACTCTTTGGTGGCTGCTTCCTACTTTATCCAAAAATATACCCCAAATTTTAAAAAATTATTCTCCAATCGTTGGTTTTTTTGGATACGTTGGAATGATAGTACTTTTAATGATACCTTATCTCATCATTTGGCTTTTATCAGAACTTTATCATCGAAAAGATAGACAATACAATTATCTTTCATTGGTCTTTTTCTATTCTTTTGCCTACACTGTTGCGGAAATTTTGAGGGGTTTTGGAGATTTGGCTTTTATGGGAGGAAATTTATCATACGCCCTTTACGATCATACTGGAATAATACAAATCGCCTCTATTATAGGGTCTTTTGGTCTCACTTTTATCGTAGTTTTCGTCAATGCCTTGATAGCTTTCGATAATTCACGTGACAAGGTATTTAAAATTCTTGCCATATTTACTACTATATACATTTCTAACTTTGCTATAGTGAGGTATCTACCTCCTATCAATGGCACAAACGATTCCATAAAGGTTGGAGTCGTTCAAACGGATGTTCCTCAAGAGATCAAGTACTCCTCAAATCCAATACAAGATTATTCAACTTTTTCTAAGAATATCGACGAATTTAAAAATAGGGATGTGGATGTAGTAGTTTTTCCAGAATCAACTTTTCTTGAAGACATCTCAAAATCAGAAATAGAAAGTCAAATGGTAAGAGACATTCAAAACTTATACAAACCTGTAATATTAGGACACCCAAGGATAGAAAACGATAACCATTTTAACTCTGCCTGGGTATATAACCAACATGGGAGTATTGAGGGTATCTACGATAAGGTTAAATTAACACCATTTGCCGAATTTTTACCATATGAAACTATATTTGGAAACTTTGATGTTTTTAGATTATTAAACTATTATACTCCTGGGGAAGAATACTCAACCTTTTCATTAGACGGAACTAATTTTGGTGTACAAATATGTTTTGAAACTTATTTTCCTGAAGTTTCAATTAATCAAGCTAAGAATGGAGCAAATTTATTGGTTGCAATATCTAACGACGGTTGGTTTAATTCAAAAACCGGCCTGTTTCAACACTTCAGTCAGGGCGTTTTTAGAGCAGTAGAAACGAGAAGAGATTTCATTCAAGTTTCAAATACTGGCTTAACCGGCTCAATCGATAAATATGGAAGAATCACCAACATATTTGAAGCCAAAGAGGAAAAAACGGGGATCTTTTTTGTCAACCCAAACGATAATATCTCGTTTTACTCTAAGGCTTCAGACATATTAAAAATCTTATTTTTTATCGGAGCCCTTTTGCTTGCCATTCTATAAAGTACCTGCGTTCAACACTTATGCTTTAAATTCAATATCCAAATTCTAAATCAATTAAGTCTTTTGCCGTACCACCTTTTAGAAAGCCTTTTATATTTTCTATGGTTTCATCGATACTATACCTTGTAGCTTCAGTGTTATAGCCTCCAACATGTGGAGACAAAACAACGTTATCAAAGGTATGAATTGGGTAATTGGCTGGCAAAATTGATGGTTTTTCTTTGGAGGGATAATTATACCAAACATCTATAGCGGCTCCAGCTAATTTTTTAGATTTCAAAGCTTCGTATAGTGCCCTTTGATCTATAACATCACCTCTTCCAACGTTTATTATGTACTTGCCAGTCATTTTATTAAACACCTTTTCATCGATAAGCCCTTTTGTATATTTCGTCAAAGGTAGAGTTACGAATACAATTTCACTTTCTTCTATTACATAATCTAAATCAGAACTAATCTCATCCACATTTTCAATATCTATATTTGCATTTCTTTTATAGCCCACAATTTTACAGTCAAAAGTTTTAAGCATTTGTGCAAGATTTTTCCCTATATTGCCTAATCCCAATATTGCACAACTTTTGTTCTGAATAGATACCCATGAATCTTTAACACTTTCTCCAGCACTAAATCCATGCCAAATTCCTTCTTTTAAATCGTTATGATAAGGCACAACTTTCCCAAGAAGAGCTAAAGCAAGGGCAAATGCCCTTTCTGCCACTATTCTAGCGTTACCATGACTATTTGCAACGCTAATGCCTTTTTCTTTTAGTATTTCTAAGGGTAATTGGTTCACCCCAGCATATGGAACAAAAATCATTTTCAAATTCTTTGACTTCTCCAATATATTCTCATCCAAGTCTCCACCAAACACTATTGCATCTGTAACTTCCATAGCATTTTCTACATTGCTGATTTCTTCACTATCTAGAAATTCATCGTTGGGAAATAATTTCTTCAATTCACTAATCTTTTCTTTCCAGTACGAATTTAACTTGTTCATAAATAATACTTTCAATTTTTTCTAATGCCCCCTCAAAGTGATTAATTTTACAGTCTTTAGAGATTCTAAAACTTTATACATAGCGCCCCTTCGCCCCGCAGCCCACCCATCTAAGGAAGAAAGTTATAATCCTTTACCTAGCTGAATCGAAACGGGCTTCGCCATGTACCCCTTACTGTTTAATAATCAACAATAATTATATCACAAAAAAAGTCGGAATTAAACTAAAAATTTTAAAAGCGGCTAAAGCCGCTCTTTTATATATCATTTTTGAATTTTTACCAACTCTTCGAAATTTCCTTTCAACGATTTATACAAATTCTTATAAATCCCATAATAATCATCGTAAACCTTTGTA
Source organism: Petrotoga sp. DB-2 (assembly GCF_054051725.1). Classification (NCBI taxonomy): domain Bacteria; kingdom Thermotogati; phylum Thermotogota; class Thermotogae; order Petrotogales; family Petrotogaceae; genus Petrotoga; species Petrotoga sp. DB-2. Next base: position 41,248 of record NZ_JBSVZD010000012.1, read on the forward strand.
TCTTGATAATTAGGTTCAATAATTTCTTTGAATTTTACCCATTTTAAAACATCTTCAAGCTTTTGGCCATCTCCTACTGCAGCCAACATAGCTGCTCCATACGCACCGCCTTCATCAATTTTAGGCATTTTAACGGGTATTTTGAAATTTGTTGCAACAATCTTTGCCCAACTTTTATTTTTGGCTCCTCCCCCAACTATTCTAATATCTTTTATCTCGGTTTTTTCTTTTATAAGTTCAAAGGAATCCCTAAGGCCAAAGGTTATACCTTCCATCGTTGCCCTTAGTATGTCGTTTTCAGTATTCAAAGAAGAAATTCCAAAGAACACACCTCTTGCATTAGGGTCTCTATGTGGGGTTCTTTCTCCGTTTAAGTAAGGAAGAAAAATAACACCGTTTGAACCTGGTACTGATTGGTTTATTCTTTCTTCTATTTCTGCCCAATCCGAACTGGGAAAAAATCGATTTTTTACCCAATTTAGAGAATGAGCAGCTGAAAGCGTTACACCCATGTAATAATATTTATCTTTTATTACATAGTTAAAGTAATGTATTTTTCCTGATAAATCAGGTTCCTTTTTATCAGTAAGAGTTAGAACAGTACCCGAAGTTCCAATACTAACCATCGACTCTCCTGCTTTCGATATACCTATTCCAAACGCAGCTGATGCATTATCTGCTCCTCCTGAAACAACTTTTGTGTTCTTCCATCCTAATTCTTTTTGTAGGTTTTCTTTTATTTCACCTCGAATCCCATAGGAAGGATACAATTCAGGCATTATATCCATATTAATACCAAAAGTTTCAAATATCTCTTCATCCCAATAATTTGTTTTTACATTAAAACAAGCTGTTCCAGATGCATCGGAGTAGTCTATACCAATGGTTCCTGTTAGCTTAAAAACTATATAATCCTTAGGTAGAAGAATCTTCTTTATTTTTTTAAAATTATCTGTTTCATTTTCTTTTAACCACAGTATTTTTGGGAAAGTGAAACCCTCCAAAAAGGGATTGCCTATTTTGGAGATAACCTTTTCTTCACCACCAAAAGCTTCTGTAGCTTCTTTGCATTGGGGAGTGGTTCTTTGATCACACCAAAGGATTGCGGGCCTAATAGGTTTATTATTTTCATCCAAAACCACTAAGCTATGCATTTGTCCGGAAAACCCTATTACATCTATTTGATGCGTTCTGGACACTTTTTTTAATATTTCGTATACACCAATCCACCAATCTTCAGGGTCTTGTTCAGCCCATGCGGGTTTGGGAACTTTCATTTCTAATGGATAGGAATAACTATCCAAAACTTCTCCTTCTTCAGATACAACTAAACCCTTCAATCCGGTTGTTCCAACATCTATTCCTAAATATTTGTGCAAACTGATCACCTCATTCTAAATAACAGCTTTTTCTGCAAAATCATCCATTACCCTTAAATTTGCTCCCGTTAGACATGCTGTATCTATATCAAAAAATGGTCTCAAAGGTTTTTTAAAAGATTTTAATGCTGGTTTCAGAGTTCGCGTCCTTATAATATTTTCAATCTCTGTGAAATAATCATCAGGAAAAAGATACCCATACCCCCCAAAAATTACAAACTCAGGATTCAAGATATTTATTAAATTAACTGTTCCTACTCCTAAATAATACAACATCTGTTTAATTATTTCATTGGCGTTTCCTTCCTTCTTTTCGGCTTTTAAAAGAAGATTCCTGAATTTTTCTTCGTAATTGTTGCCTTCCAATCGTCCATTGCTGTATTCGTATATCTTAGAAACGGTATCAATTGAGGCAAACGTTTCCCAACATCCTTGATTATTGCAAAAACATTTTTCTCCATCTTCATCGATGCTCATGTGACCAAATTCACCCGCTGTGTAATTAGGTCCCAAATGAATTTGACCATCTATAAGCAAAGCTCCTCCTATTCCCTGAGATATGAAAACATAGACTCCATTGTTTAGGTTTGCGATATTTTTGTTAAAATACATCTCTGCTTGTAGAGCTAACTTTGCCTCATTTGCAGCGAAAATTGGTTTGTCACATTGAGGTAGTTCTTTCAAAATTGCTCCTCTAAGATCGATCTCACTCCAATTAAAATGGGGTACGTATTCGATAATCAAGTTTTTCCTATCGATCATTCCTGGAAGAGAAAAAGAAAGGCCTACTATATTATTCCCATTAGCATTTTCATATATTCTTTTTATCTCAACAGCTAATTTACCAATAAAAACATTAAAATTTTTTGGGGTTTCAAATTCAACAATCTTATTTATTGAATTGTTCATATATCCAAGACCTACGACTGTTTTTTCAACTCCAACCTTAACGATAATGGAAGCAGCAACACCTTTTGCTGCTTCCAGTTTTATAGGTTTCCTTCCAACCCCTTTAGAAGATTTTCTATCTCCTTCTTCTATTAATTTTTTAGAAATTAAATCATACGTTATCTTTGTCACAGTACTTTTATCCAAACCTGTAAGCTTAGAAATCTCATTTCTTGAAATTCCAGAATAATATCTGATTAAATTGAAAACCATTAATTTGTTTGAATATCCCATTCTTTCTGCATTGATTTTCTTTATCTTCAAAACAAAGCCTCCTGATTTATTGTCTATTCGTAGATATACAAATTTAATAAGTTTTCCAAATATTCTTGTCTTCCCGATTTTGGTACTCCCACTTTTTTATCTAGTACATACTCTTCGAGTTCTTTGAAATTAGTTCGTCCATCTACTATCTTTTTACCCATTCCTTCATTAAAACTATTATACCTTTTTTCTACAAAGTCTTCCAAAACTTTGTCTTCTAAAATCTTATTGGCTAATATCAATCCTAACGCAAATGCATCCATTCCTGCTATATGAGCGTAAAACAGATCAATATTTTCGTAAGAAGGTCTTCTAACATGTGAGTCAAAGTTCAAACCACCCGGAGCTATTCCTCCATTCTTAAGTATTTCATACATTGCCAAAACGTTTTCAAATACGTTTGTTGGGAATTGATCTGTATCCCATCCCAACAATAGATCACCCATGTTAGCATCAACGCTTCCCAATATATTATTTATCCTTGCATACCTTAATTCATGTTGAAAAGTATGACCAGCAAGAGTGGCATGATTTGCTTCTATATTGAACTTGAAATACTTATCAAGATCGTACTTTTGTAAAAATGCATAAGAGTTCGCAACATCAAAATCATATTGATGTTTTGTGGGCTCTTTTGGTTTGGGTTCTATCAAAAATTGGCCATCAAAACCAATTTCTTTGGCGTAATCTACAGCCATGTGTAAAAAATTAGCCAAATTGTTCAATTCCAACTCCATATTAGTGTTTAAAAGGGTTTCATATCCTTCTCTTCCACCCCAGAAAACGTAATTTTCACCATTTAATTCCTTAGTTATTTCAAGTGCTTTTTTCACCTGTGCAGCGGCATATGCATATATATCTGCATCACAAGATGTAGCTGCACCCTGCATAAACCTTGGATGAGTGAAAAGATTTGACGTTCCCCAAAGAAGCTTTATACCTGTTTCTTTCATTCTCTCCTTTATTCTTTCTACTACTTTATCTAATAACTTATTTGTTTCTCTCAACGTTTCTTGTTCATCAACTAAGTCTCTGTCATGGGTACAAAAATACTTAACCCCTAATTTGCTCATGAACTCAAATGCTGCATCACATCTTGCGTAAGCTTTATCTAACGGATCCGAAAATTTGTTCCATTCTCTGTTGGCACTTTCGACCCCGAACATGTCCCTTCCTTCTGCAGTGAAAGTGTGCCAATATGCCACAGAAAATCTCAAGTGTTCTTCCATAGTTTTATTACCAATTTTTCTCTCGGGATCATAATAATGAAAAGCTAGTGGATCCTTTGATTCCTTACCTACATACTCAACCTTTTTAATATCTTTGAAGTATTCTGCCATTTTAAGACCTCCTATATGTTATTTTGCAAATAGTTATGCCTCTTTCTTTTTACTTGCAACATCAAACCATACTGCAAATATTAATACTAACCCTTTTATAATAGACTGCCAAAACACAGGGACATTCATAAGACTCATTCCATTGTCTAAACTTGCCATAACAATCGCTCCAATTACTGCACCAACAACAGTACCAATTCCACCCATTAAGCTTGTACCACCTATAACACACGCAGCTATTGTATCTAACTCCGCTCCTTCTCCGCCTGAAACTGATGCAGCATTAAGTCGAGAAGTTAAAAAAATACCTCCAAAAGCTGCTAACAATCCATTAATCATAAAAACTATAAGTGTAATCTTTTTTACGTCTATCCCAGACAAAGTTGCCGCCTGACTATTACCACCAATTGCATATATATATCTTCCAAAAACTGTATTTTGAGAAATATAAGTAAAAAATATTAAAAGAATAAGAGTTATTAATACGGGAAAAGGAACTCCTCGATAAGAATTAAAAATTAGAATAAAAATAGCTATTAATAAAGTATAAGCTAATAACTTTAAAAATTCCACTTTTAAAGAAGGAGCATTTAATCCATGAGATTTTTTCTTTTTCCATGAATTAAGTTCTGCTAAAATTATAAAAATAGCACCGATAACTCCTATTATTATCCCTATAATATTGGACAGATAGCCCTTCCCTAGAAACTCAAAAAAACCTCTCATTGGACCAATAGTAGTACCTTTTGTAATTCCTAATAGTATTCCTCTGAAAATGAGCATACCACCTAATGTAACAACAAAGGCTGGAACTCCTCGATAAGCTACCCAATATCCATTCCATAAACCTATCAAAAGTCCAATACCTAAAGTAATGAGGATAGAAATTAAGGGATCCATTCCGAACCATACATGCAAAATTGCTACAATGCCTCCTGTTAGTCCTACAATAGAACCAACCGAAAGATCTATTTGCCCTAATATTATAACAAATACCATCCCCATTGCTAATACCGATAGAAACACTGATTGTCTAAACAAATTAGAAATATTCCTAGCGCTTAAAAAAGAACCTTCGGTCAAGATGGCAAAAAAAACCCAAATTACTATTAAAGCTATTATCATCATGTATGATCTTAAATTTAAATTAATCTTTTTCTTTTTCAAAATACCCCTCCTCCTTCAGTCGCAGTTGCAAGGTACATAACTTCTTCTTGGGTTAAATCGTGATTAATATTTTCTAATTCTCCCATAAATTTACCTTCATGCATAACTATTACCCTATCGCTCATACCTATTATTTCTGGTAATTCAGAAGAAATCATAATTATTGATATACCTTGAGATGTTAAATCATTCATTAATGAATATATTTCTTGTTTAGCCCCAACGTCTATTCCTTTTGTAGGTTCATCCATAATCAATATTTTTGGTGTCCTTATCAAATTTCTACCAAGTAAAACTTTTTGTTGATTTCCCCCACTTAAAGTAGTGATATTCGCTTCTGGAGAAGAAGCTTTAATATTTAATTGTTTGATCATTCTAAGAGCTTCTACTATTTCGTCTTCTTCAGATATTTTAAAATAACTACCGAACTCTTTAATAAAAGTAATTGAAAGGTTTTGCCTTACAGATAAATTGGGAAATATCCCCAAATTTTTCCTATTTTCGGATAAATAAGCTATTCCTAGTTCTAACGCTTGCCTTGGTGAACTTATTTCTAATTCTTTAGCGTTCAAAAATATCTTTCCTCTTTTATTACTCGAATTGAATCCTATTATACTAGTCATTAATTCTGTCCTACCGGCACCAACTAATCCGAAAAGACCTAATATTTCTCCTTTTCTAAGGTTAAAACTAACATCTTCAACGACTTTTCTTTGAGGATCATATTTCTCATAAAGTGTATAATTACTCACTTCAAATACTATTTCGTTGGGAATATAACTCCTTTTGGGGAACATTTGATTTATTTCTCTCCCCACCATCATTTTTATGAGATCACTTTCTTTTACTTCACTAATCGGCTTTGTGTCAATTAATTTACCATCTCTTAAAACGCTGACTGTGTCAGCTAACTCAAAAATTTCGTCAAGCTTATGTGAAATATAAATAGAGGTGATCCCTTCAGATTTCAACTCTTTCAAAATATCAAATAATATCTTTGTTTCATTTTCTGTTAAAGAGGAAGTTGGTTCATCCAAAATTAAAATGTTGCAATTTTTAACTAACGCTTTAGCAATTTCAATTAACTGTTGTTTTGCGGAACCTAAGTATTTTACTTTAGTAAGAACATTTTCATTCTCCATCTTCAATTTTTTTAACCATTTCTGAGTTTCCTTGATCATTTCATTCCAATCTATCGAAACACCTTTTACAATAGCTTTTCCCATAAAGATGTTTTCAACGATATTTAATTCATCAAATAGACTCAATTCTTGGTGAACAACAGCTATCCCAGCTTCTTCAGCCTCTTTAGGATTTCTAAATTTCACTCTTTCACCATGTAAATAAATTTCACCTTCATATGTTCCTAATGGATATATTCCACCTAAAATACTTATCAAAGTAGACTTCCCTGCTCCATTTTCGCCACAAAGAGCATGGATCGTATTTTCTTCTATTTTTAAATTGATATTTTCAAGAGCTTTTACTCCAGGAAACTCTTTTGATATGTTTTTCAATTCTAAAAGAGTGGCCATTTAATCACCTCAATTGTTATACGTCATAGAAATTAGACTGAGAGGGTTAGGGATTGACCCCTAACCCAAATATTCAAAATTTTGTTTAATCTACTTTCGGCCATTGAGATCTGGGAACATTTTTATATACATCTTCTAACTTATGAAAACCATCTTTTACAACTGTTTCTACAATGTTAGTCTTATCAACAGGAATAGGTTCCAAGAAGAAAGTAGATACCTCTTTATACTCATTGTTAATTGTTCCATTTGTTGGAATATGAATATCCTTAGCCGCTGAAACAGCCATAATAGCAGCCATAGTAGCGATATCCTTTATAGGTTTATAGACAGTCACTGTTTGTGTACCTTCAACTACTCTCTGGCAGGCAACCAAATCTGCATCTTGACCAGATACTAAAACTTTTCCTGCTAGTCCCTGTTCCTTTAATGCTTCTACCGCTCCTCCAGCTGTACTATCATTGGAAGCAACAATAGCATCAATTTGATTTTGAGTTGCGGTTAATGCATTTTCCACAATTTTCATAGCTTCTTGTGCTGACCAGTCTTTTGCCCATTGGTCTCCTACTATTTCTATTGCTCCACTATCAATATAAGGCTGAAGAACCTTCATTTGACCTTCCCTAACAAAATGTGCATTCATATCGGTTGGAGATCCTCCGAGTAGGAAATAATTACCTTTTGGTTTCTTATCAACCAAATATTGTGCTTGAATTTCTCCGATTCTTATTGGATCGAAAGTAATGTAATAATCCAAATCACATTCCATTAAAAGACGATCATACGCAATCACTGGAATTCCATTGGCATGAGCCTCTTCAACCACACTTCCCATAATATAACCATCATGTGCAATAATAACTAATACATCAGCTCCCTGATTCATCATATTTTCTACCTGAGAAACTTGTAGTAAATCATCGTTATTGGCCGATTGTACAATAACCTTTGCACCAAGTTTTTCGGCGGTATCGACAAAAATATCTCTATCTTTTTGCCACCTTTCAAGTTGCAAATTAGCAACAGAAAGCCCTATCAATACCTCATCCTTCGCGAGTACAGCACCACCAAATGTCAATAAAAACACCAGAAAAACCAAAAGAACTTTCTTCATTTTACTAACCTCCTCTTTTTTGTTTTTTTACCATTAGTACTAATGGTAAAATCCACATCTAACTACATCCATTTTAAAATATTCTATTCAGCATTGTCAATAGTAAGTTTATCCAATCAACTAATATTAGGAACAATCACTTTTCAACCTTTTCACTTTATTTGTTAGCATTAAGGGGTAAACCCCTTAAGATCCCCAAATCCAAAATCTTTGTTCAATTAAAAATCTTTTTGCACAACCCAGCAAAATTTTATATTTTAAAACTTCCAACTAATCCTTTTAACTCTGTGGCTAACTCACTCAACTCTTTCGCTTCTTCGTTTATCCCTACCGCTTGTTTTACTTGTTC
>NZ_JBSVZD010000013.1:0-48028 GCF_054051725.1 Petrotoga sp. DB-2
ATCACTATCTTTATTGCCCTTGGTAAACTTAATTTAACTCCAGCTTAATTACCCACTATTTTCGTGATAGAACCAAAAAAGTTTATAACAATACTTTTAACCACAGTGTGGGACTTTCAAATGTTCATAATAGATTAAAGTTAACATATGGAAATGGATTAACAATAAAAAATACTGACAAAGGTACGAAAATATCTTTTAAAATAACTGAAAGAGGAGAGAAAATTGAACTGTATAATAGTTGAAGATGAATATCCCGCACGTGAAGAACTGAAATATTTTATAAACAAATTTAGTGATATTTCAATATTGGAAGAATTTGATAATTCTTTAGATGCTTTAGATTTTTTGAAATCAAATTTAACCGATGTCATTTTTTTGGATATAAATATGCCAGGTGTCAACGGCATATCGATGGCAAAAATAACAAAAAAATTAAGAAATTCGCCAAAGTTTGTTTTTATAACTGCATATCCAGAATACGCTGTGGATGCATTTGAAATAGAAGCTTTTGACTATATATTGAAACCATATTCCGAAGAACGGATAATATCCACCTTAAAAAAACTTGAAAGGAATTCTGAAGATGAAGAGCGTTCTAATGGTAAGGTTGCTTTAAAAGATGGTGGTAAGATCGTTTTGAAAAATAAAAATGATATTTATTTTTGTAAAGCAAACGGAAAGGATACTTTGGTATATACAAAAGATCAAGTTTATAAAATAAACATAGGAATATCAGAATATTTAAAAATTTTGAATGATTCTAACTTTTTAAGAACTCACAAATCCTATATTGTAAATATAAATAAAATCAAAGAGATAATTCCTTGGTTTAATAATACATATAACATTAAATTTGAAGATATAAAAGAAGAGGCGTATGTAAGCAAAAATTTTATTAAAAATTTTAAAAACAAATTAAGTATAAAATAATATTTATTTCATAACAAAAAAAGTACATCTTATTGCTAAAAGTAGGTAACTCATTCCACAAAACTATTCTCCCTTCTTTGTGAATGTTATGATTTATATATGTCATTTCATTTCAAAGGAGGGATTTTTGATGATTACTTTTTTTAGTGGGTTAGCTCTTTTATTGTTAGGCTACTTAGTGTACTCAAAAGTTGTCGAAAAGATATTTGGAATTTCCGAAAGTCGGAAAACACCAGCTATAACAATGGAAGATGGAGTAGATTATGTACCTATGAAAGGATGGAAAATTTTCTTAATCCAGTTTTTGAATATAGCTGGATTGGGTCCAATATTTGGAGCTATTTCAGGAGCTTTATGGGGCCCAATGGCATATTTGTGGATAGTTTTTGGAAGTATTTTTGCAGGAGGAGTACACGATTTCTTTTCAGGAATGTTATCTGAACGACTTAACGGGGCAAGCGCCTCAGAAATAGTAGGTACATATTTAGGAAATTTTATAAAACAGGTAATGAGAGTATTTACGGTAGTACTACTGATTTTAGTTGGAACGGTCTTTGTAACAGGTCCTGCAGATCTGTTAGGTAATTTAACAGGATGGAATGTGGGTATTATATCGCTCTTTATATTATTTTATTATTTTTTATCAACGATTTTACCAATCGACAAATTAATTGGTAGAGTATATCCAATTTTCGGTGTTGCCCTAATGATAATGGCTGTAGGCATTGCCTTGAGTTTGATTTTTCAAGGATATGAATTACCCGAAATGAGCTTACAAAATATGCATCCTAACTCACTAAATGCTTTCCCTATGCTTTTTATCACGATCAGTTGTGGAGCAATCTCAGGCTTCCACGCAACTCAATCTCCTTTAATGGCAAGAACAATTACTAGCGAAAAACAAGGAAGAAAAATCTTTTACGGCGCCATGATAGCCGAAGGTGTAATAGCTATGATATGGGCTGCTGCTGCAATGTCTTTTTATGGAGATTACCAAGCTCTAGGAAATGTTTTGAATACTGGTGGACCTGCCCTTGTAGTAAATGAAATTTCTAATACATTGATGGGAAAAATAGGTGGAATACTAGCAGTTTTAGGCGTGATAGCGGCTCCAATAACCTCAGGAGATACAGCATTTAGAAGCGCAAGACTTACAGTTGCAGATAGCTTCAAATGGAGTCAGAAAAAAACTGTAAGCAGATTATCCCTTGCTATTCCCTTACTCACTCTTGGATTTATCCTAACAAAAATAGATTTCTCTATAATTTGGAGATACTTCTCATGGTCCAACCAGGCACTTGCTATGATCGTCTTATGGGCATCTGCATCTTTCCTTGCAATGAATAAAAAATTCCATTGGATTGCAACTGGACCTGCAGTGTTTATGTCAGCAGTTACAGTTGCTTACATATTCCAAGCACCTGAGGGTTTTCAATTGAATCCTTTATTATCAAATGTTATAGGAATAATAGCCGCTCTAATTTTCTTTTCAATTTTTAGCTTTAAAATCAGAAAATACAAAAAAGAACCTGCAACCGAAAGTGCTTACTGAATAAACCATTTAAGAACAGTTTTTCTTAAAAGAAAGGATTAAATAATATGGTATCATATAATATAGGAGTGTAAAAAATACATAAAGAGTGATACCAGCTGAGAAAAGAGCTACTCAAATTCTTTGAACAGATACTGAATATAACATAGATAGGCTACATAATGAAGACAGTGTAGAAAGTCAAAAAATCAGGAGAATATTAATATGAGTTGTAAATGGTATATCGTTTGTCCAATGAAGAGATATTATGATGAGGGTAAATTAGATAAAAAGTGGATAGAAAATTATTGTCATGGTGACTACAAAAGTTGCGTACGCTACCAGATGGAAGAAACGGGGAGGTACCATCCGGACAATATGCTACCCGATGGAACAATCGATAAACGTTTAAAATAAGATATTAACTAGCTGAAAGAAAAAAATATTCTGCTCTCTCAATAGTTTTTAAAAAGAGCAGAATATTTTCTTTATAGTGCAAGTTGTGACTTAAAGCAAAAAATTAAAAAGTATCTACTGAGCAAAAGACTTAAGAACCGTTTTTCTCAAAAGATATGCAATTAGAAATATTAGAAACATTGTCAGGACTATCATTGGGCCTGATGGAACGTTTAAGTAATAAGATAAAAAAATACCCAGAACAGATGAGAAAACACCGACTATTACGGATATTATCAACATTTGGTTTATACTCTTCGCATAAAGCTTTGCAATAACACCAGGGGTTATAAGTAGAGCCGTTATCAGTATGATCCCTATTATTTTAACGGAAACAACTATGGTAACGGATGTAATCGTTAAAAACACCAAGTTTATTATGTTTGTGGGAACCCCAAATATTTTACTTAATCTTTGATTGAATGAATAATATTTAAGTTCTTTGTTTAAAAAAATAACTATAAAAAGAATAAGTAAGTCAAAAATTCCCAATAAAATCAAGTCTTCTTGAGTTATCATTAATACGTCCCCAAATAGGAAACTATCGATTTCGGGGACGTATCCTTTTTTGAATGAAAGTAAAATTATACCTATAGCCATAGAAAGCGATAAGAGCATACCTATCACGCTATTTTCTTGCACTCTTTCTTTCTTGCCTAGTTGATGTATAGTTATTGCAAATATAATGGCAACTATTATAGACAATAGGTTCATATTCAATCCAAAGAAAAGAGCAAAAGCGATAGCACCAAACGCCACATGAGCAGCTCCGTTTCCAATAAACTCCATCTTTTTCAGGACTATGAAATTTGATAACAACGCGCTACCAAAACCTGAGAGAACAGCACCAATTAAGGCGTATCTCATAAAAGGGTAACTTAGAATATCAATCATCTTTATTGCTAACCACCTTCATCTTTTCATTGATGTGAATAAATAGTTCAAAATCTTTGGAGTACAAAGATCGCAAATCATTGATATCAAGATCAGCGGTACTTTTATGGCAGTGTAGTGTTTTGTTCATGCACATAATTTTGTTCGTTTCTTTGAAAATCATGTTCAAATCGTGACTTATTATAATTATACTCATATCGCTATTTTCTTTGAGATCTCTAAGAGTTCCATACAGTATATTTTGCCCTTCTTGATCGATATTGGCTTCAGGTTCGTCCAGTATTAATATATCAGGATCGGAAACTAAAGCCCTTGCCACCATTAACCTTCTGTACTCTCCTCCAGATAGTTTCCCCACCAGCCTGTCGTATAGATGCTCAATTTGTAAAAGTCTGAGGGTTTGTCTTACTTTTTCATAATGTTCTTCTTTAAACCTTTTAAAGGGGCCAACTTCACTGTACAAACCCATTAAGGCGACTTCATATACCTTGATGGGAAAATCCCTTTCCCTTTCCTCGGATTGTGGAACGTATCCTATTTTCCCATTTATCTTTATTTCTCCTGTATAATCTTCGATTTCTCCGATTAGAGTTTTTATTAAGGTTGATTTTCCAGCTCCATTAGGCCCAATTATCCCTACAAAGTCTCCTCTATAAATATCAAAAGATATATTGATCAATATATTGTTGTTTTCAGCTGAATAATTCAAATCTCTAACGGATATTAAAGGATCAGTAGCCATAATTCACCACCCGTATGATTTCAAACAAATTGTATACGTACAGAGATTCTAAATCGAATACTCTTTCCACACTCCCTAAAGGATCCAAAACTCCTATATTTAAATCCAAGTTTTCAGCTACAGCACTCACAGCCTTATCACTGAGTTGAGGTTCATTGAAAATAGCCTTAACATTTTTCTCTTTAGCAACGTTCGTTAATTCAACTAACTGCTTTGGAGTGGGTTCGACCCCAGGAGAGAGTTGAATCACACCAGCAATTTTTATATTGTATCTTCTTGCAAAATAATCGTAGGAGTTATGAAGCGTAAATATTGAACCATCGATGACCTTCGCTTTTTCAGCAAGGTATTTATCAAGCAAAATCAATCTGTTTATATATCTTTCAGCGTTTTTGTCGTAGTAATCTTTATTTACAGGGTCTAATTCTCCAAAAACCTCTGCCAAGCCTGGAACGATGTAGGTATACATAATATATGGATCTAACCAAATGTGCGGGTTGTATGCAAACTCTTCATGGTCATGATCTTCGTCAATTCCGCTCATACTTATAAGTTCTTCACGTGGAATGAAATCGGAAACTTCAATTATTTTCACACCCTGCTTTTCTAGATTCTTGGTTAGATTAGAGATAAAAATTTCTAAAGCTAAACCGTTTGTAATTAAAATATCAGATTCGTACAAGGGCACTAGTTCCTTTGGTGTTGGCGAGTATGTGTGTGGACTCTTACCTGGAGGAACAACAAGGTTCACTTGACCTTTTTCTTGTATTATTCCTTTACTTACATAGTAATAGGGTAATATCGACGTTGAAACGTTTAAAGCGAATACTAGGAACGAAGCTAATAAAACAACGGTTGTTAAAATCGTTTTTTTCATACCTTCTCTCACCTACTTTTTATATTTTTGGTTACTTTAAAAATATTTCTACTCATCGAGATTATCATACTGGTCGTCTGTGGTAATCTTCTGACATTTTTTACATATTCCTTCAAAATAAAGGGTATGAGTCAAAACTTTGAAACCCAATCTTTCTTTTATATATTTACTCATCTGTTCAGAGTAACATAGATCGAACCTTTCAAATTTCTTGCATTTTATACAGTATATGAAATGAAAGTGCCCTTCTCCTTTAAAAAAATATTTGATTTTATCGGAAAAAACAATGGATTTAATCTCTCCATTTTTTTCGTAATTTTTCAAGTTTCTGTAAATTGTAGATTTATCATAATCTTCATTGAGTTTTTCATAAATTTGTTCGGCGTTGAGCGGATAATCGTACTCATCTAACACGCCTAAAATTTCTCTGCGAGCTTTTGTATTTCTCATGGAAAGTTCACCTCTTCGGGATAAACATGAATAACGTTAAACTGTTAATACCGCAAATGCAAATGATTTGTTTTTGCAACTAATTTGCATAAGCATTATACAACAAAAATTTTAAAATGTCAAGTTTTTTTATGGTATAATCTAAAAAACTAAAGGAGATCTTTCACTTAAGTTCTATAACTACTTATGATGAAACTCTTTTGTTTCTTGATCAGGGTCCGGACAAAGGATGTTATCTATACAGCTTTAGAGCTTCTTAAGAAGGTATACTGGATTCTAAAAGGAGGGAAAGTATGGGTGCTATTTCTCAAATCATATCGGTTATATGTGGGTTTATCGGATTAATTTTTACCGTTTTTTTAGTTTTCAATATTTTAGAAAAATCTCCTGGGAATGAAAGAATGCAAAAACTTTCGAAAATAATTCAAGTGGGAGCTCGCTCTTTTTTATTTTCAGAATATAGGATTCTTTTTGTTGTTATATTTTTATTCGCTGCTTTTCTGTGGTTTGTAAGCTCTTATCAAATGGCTTTGTCTTTTATTTTAGGATCGGTATTTTCGGTTTTATCAGGTTTTTTAGGAATGTCAATAGCTACCCGAGCCAATGCCAGAACAACCAATGCAGCGATAAACAATTTAAAAGATGCATTGGCTGTATCTTTTAATGGTGGAGCGGTTATGGGAATGATTGTTACTTCTTTAGGATTAATGGGATTGGGAGGTATATTTTTTCTTGGCAAAGGAAATACTGAATTAATGAGTGGCTACGCTATGGGAGCATCTTTTGTGGCACTCTTTGCAAGAGTTGGAGGGGGTATTTTTACAAAAGCTGCCGATGTAGGAGCTGACTTAGTTGGTAAGGTTGAAGCAAATATTCCAGAAGATGATCCAAGAAATCCGGCAGTTATTGCTGACAATGTCGGAGATAATGTGGGAGATGTTGCAGGTATGGGGGCTGATCTGTACGAATCTTACGTTGGCTCTATTTTTTCTGCTTCAGTGTTGGGCAGTGTAGCTTTTTCTATTAATGGGGCAATTTTCCCCTTTTTTGTTGCTTCATCAGGTTTGATATTATCAATTTTAGGTATTATTTTTGTTAATTACTATATCAAAAAAGTAAAGGAAGTTGAGCCCGAAAAGGTTCTACACTTCGGTACATATATGACCGCATTTCTTCAAGCGATAGTAGTTTTTTTCTTATCTAAAATTGTCTTCGGTGATTTTTCTGGAGGTTTAATAGTTATTTTAGGTATGGTAGTTGGAATTCTTATAGGAGTTTTCACCGAATATTACACTGCAAAAAAACCTGTAACAGAGCTTGCTAAAAGTGCTCCATCAGGTTCGGCTCCGTTGATTATCAATGGTCTTGCCCTAGGGATGGAATCAACGCTTTTCCCTATTCTTTTAATAGGAACAGCTATTGTAATTTCATTCTACGTTTATGGCCTTTTTGGAATAGCTATTGCAGCTGTTGGAATGCTTTCAACACTGGGTATGAGTTTATCAATCGATGCATATGGCCCTATCGCCGATAATGCGGGTGGAATTGCGGAAATGGCTCATTTAGATCCATACGTTCGAGAAAGAACTGATAAGTTGGATGCTGTTGGAAATACAACCGCCGCGATGGGAAAAGGCTTTGCAATAGGATCTGCTGCATTAACGGCATTGGCTTTGTTCGCCTCTTATTTGCAGGTAACAAATATTTCAGTAGTTGATTTGAATGATGCAAATGTATTTACAGCCTTGTTAATCGGTGCAATGCTTCCATTTCTGTTTTCCTCTTTGGTGATGAAAGCAGTTGGTAACGCCGCAAACCTTATGGTTGAAGAAGTAAGGAGACAGTTTAAAGAAATTGTTGGATTAATGGAAGGAAAAGCTGATCCAGACTATGGTAAGTGTGTAAAGATTGCTACCGATGGTGCTCTAAAATATATGATACTTCCTTCTTTAATCGCCGTAATAGCTCCAATAATTGTTTACTTCTTATTAGGCAAGCAAGCTGTTGCTGGAATGTTAGCAGGAACAACTGGCTCAGGCGTTATGTTAGCTATATTCATGGCTAACTCTGGAGGTGCCTGGGATAACGCTAAGAAGTTAATAGAAACAGGAAAATATGGAGGAAAAGGGTCTTTGGCTCACAAGGCTTCTGTTGTGGGCGATACTGTGGGGGATCCTTTAAAAGATACAGCAGGACCTTCCATAAATATTTTAATAAAACTCATGTCTATAGTTTCTATAGTGATTGTCCCTGTCTTAATTAGAATTTTTGAGTGAAACTCTTAGTTAATATGGTTGGTGTGAATACCATCCTCTTTATGGGCGGGCTGCGGGGCAAAGGGGCGCTAACACAAGGTTTTAGAGTTCCTAAAGTTAGTATAATTAAAATTTGGAGGTGCAGATAAAAATGAAAAGAGTTGCTGTTTTGAATGTAGGTGGAGATTGTCCAGGGTTAAATGCCGTAATCCGGGCACTCATCGTTAAAGGTGCCGAAGAGGATATCGAAGTTGTTGGCGTTTACGATGGATTTTTAGGTCTCGTTGAAGATAAATTAACAATCTTGGCCAAAGAACATGTCTCAGGTAAATTACCTGAAGGTGGAATAATTTTGGGCTCTTCAAAATATGATCCTACTGTTAATCCAAATGATTTGAACAAGTTAAAAAATAACTTTGAGAGATATCAAATAACGAGTTTGATATTGTTAACAGGTCATACTGGAGCAAATATCGCCTTAAAATTGGCAAATGAAGGCATACCTTCGATAATAATACCTGCTACCGTTGATAATGACTTATACTGGACGGATCTTAGTGTAGGTTTTCTAACTGCATTACAGATCGTCACTGACGCGTTAGATAAACTTCATTCAACTGCCAGTGCAGGTCATAGGGTAATAGTTGTAGAAACTGGGGGAGATGAAGCAGGATGGTTGGCTACAATTGGTGGAATGGCAGGTGGTGCAGATTATATAATAGTACCAGAGTTCGAATTAGACCCTAAAGATATGGTTGAAAATATTAAAAGAAGATATTCTGCAGGTAGAAGATTTTCCATAGTCGTAGTAGAAGAAAAAGTCAAACTCCCCGAAGAGGTTCAAAATATAATAGACGATCCAAAAGTTCGTCAATACATGAAACCAGCAGAATTAGTCACAGAGTACATAAAAGCTAACCTGCAAAATGTTGAATGTAGAACCGTTGATTTGGATTATCTACAAAGAGGAGGAACCCCTTCATCCTTTGATAGATACCTGGCTTTTAAATTCGGTGTTTCTGCTATAGACGCTGTTAAAAAAGGAAAATCTAATGTGGCTTTAGGTTTGGATGGTTTTAATGTTATAGAAAAACCCTTTACGGACGAAATTTTGAAGAACAAAGAGATAAGTCGAGAATTATACGAAATGGGTAGATTGTTTTTCTAAAAATATTTGGCGGTGCTTTTTGCACCGCTATATTTAAACGTATTATTAAAATCCACAGATAACAAACATACTTCGCTTTTTGATCATATTTTATAAAGTTTTTTAGCCTTTTCTGAAGCTACTTTATGATCGACAATAGGTGTCGGATAATCGATGTCTTTTGGAATGTTTAAAGTATGTATTTGCTTTGAGTTAAGATTGGTTAATTCTAGTAACCAAGTTTTTATGTAATTACATGCAGGATCAAATTTTTGCTGTTGCAAAATTGGGTTAAATATTCGGAAAAAAGGCTGCGCATCACAACCTGTTGAAGCAACCCATTGCCAATTACCGTTATTAATTGCAGGATCGTAGTCAACTAATTTTTGTGCAAAGTATTTTTCTCCCCATCGCCAATCAATATGTAAATCCTTAACAAGAAAACTCCCTGTTATCATTCTTACTCGGTTATGCATCCATCCCGTTAGATTCAATTGTCTCATTCCAGCATCAACTATAGGATAACCTGTTCTCCCTGTACACCAAGCTTTAAATTTATCCACATCGTTTTCCCACTGTATTTGGTTATATTTCTCCTTAAAGGAATTCCCTAAAACATGAGGGAAATGATAAAGAATATGAGTAAAAAAATCACGCCAGTGAAGTTGTGTAATAATTTCGTGTTCATTACCGAAGTTTTCATTTACTTTTTTATATACCTCTCTCACAGAAACTGTTCCAAATTTAAGATGGGGAGATAATTTTGTTGTTCCATCGATTGAAGGTATGTTTCTAATTTCACTGTAATTTTTTAATTTGACTATTCTCTCTATATAACGTAACCCTTCTTTTCGCCCACCTTTTAACATTAAATTTTCATTTTGAGGAAATTTATCAACCTGAAGAGCAATACTTGAGCTAATTCCTTCTGTAAAATAATTTTTAAATTTATTCTTCTGCGGTTCTCGCACATCTATTTTTTTGGATTTTTTTAAAAAATCGGTGAACTTTATATATGGCATTCCATTATCTTTCAAAACTTCTGTGGGTTCATGTAATAAAACATCAAAATGTTCCTTGAAATCTACTCTTTCCTTTTCACAAATAGCTTTTATTTCGTTATCTCTTTTCTTACTAAATGGAGTGTAATCTTTATTCACAAAAACAGCTTCTATTCCTAATGTCTTAATTAAGCTTTCAACTACTTTAGAAGTAAGACCTTCAAAAAAGTATAGTCTAGCGTTCAATTGGTGTAGCTCATCATTGAGTTCTTTTAGATTGTTGATCATAAATTGAACCGCGTTGTCTGATTTGTAATCGTTGTCTTTAATCTGTCGGTCATCAAATATAAAAGCAGGTATGACTCTTTCACAACTTTGAAGAGCTTCTATGAGAGAAGTATTATCCTCTAACCTAAGATCTCGTCT
The DNA here is from genome assembly GCF_054051725.1 of Petrotoga sp. DB-2. NCBI lineage: Bacteria > Thermotogati > Thermotogota > Thermotogae > Petrotogales > Petrotogaceae > Petrotoga > Petrotoga sp. DB-2. Next base: position 10,713 of record NZ_JBSVZD010000013.1, read on the forward strand.
GAATATGTGCAACCCAATTTTATATTTATAATTCGGTATTTTTACCACCTCTAAGGCCTTTAGTATGTCTTTTATAATTAAATACAACTTACCTAAGCTAATAATAAAAAGGTAATTTTAAAGTATTGAGAATTTTAAAACCCTACTTCAAATGAAAAGGATATTTTGATCACTGGTGTTGTTTCTCCGTACGGTCCAGGCCAACCTTCCACATCTTCTTTTCTCTCATCGTCGTAGGGTGTTTCTAAATTTATTTCACCTTTGAGGTAGTGTTCGAAAGTAATTTTGTATCTTATGGTTTCGTTGGCAATATCCAATCCTATTAAGTAACCTTCCATGTCGTTCCCGTAGTCAAAGCCTATGGGAATATTTTCTTCATTGTATTTGGCGGTATACTTCAAGTAAGGTGCCCATTGATTGTACATCCAAGTGTAAATCTTATAATACTCTATTTTCGGAGATATGTAATATTTAGAAGTTTTGCCGACTAATCTTGTTCCTACACCCCAAGCGAATGCGGTTGGTTTGTAATCTGTTGCTCCTCCTTCAGTATCGGGTACTACAAAATCGTCCATCGCGAATTGTCCATATATTTGCCATCCTTTGATAGGAATGATAGAAGCATCTACTCCCAACATATTATTCGAGAATCCTTCACCTAAGTTATTATGAGCTATACCAAAAGGGTTAGCATCAGAAAGGTCAGGGTATTTACCACCGATCAAATTCAATTCGTTCAAAGAAAGCCTAATTCTATCGAAAAGATTAAATTCTAATCTGTGTATAAACAAGGTTTTTGAAGGATCGCAATAACCAAAATCTTCCAATCCAGCTCTGTCGGAGTTAGTATCAAAATTAGTATCAAAATTAGTATCAAAAGAGGTAGCTTTTTGCCTTTTTAACTCTTCCTCAGTTAAGTAAGGGTCAAAGAAGTACATGGCTGATACAATTCTCATACTTCCTGCATCGTATCCACCCATAAACCCAGTAACATAAGGTAATGAGTCAGATAGATATACCCCTCTTTCCAGATCTGACCAATTGGTTTCAAATATTCCACCAATCAACCACAGGGGATCAAAAGATTTGTAAAAGAAACCAGGGTAAACTTCAAACTCATCATTTGAATTTATTGGGTAAGGTGTTATGTTTGTAAAATCTTTACCTGCGTATATTGAAGATAGTAGATAAACTTCGTTTGTAGTTATTTCAGAGAAGCCCTTCGTATTAAAAAAAATGAAGATAAGTACTAATGTTTGAAGCGTAACTATTTTTCTAACTTTCTCCATATTCATCAAAGAAGTCTTCTTCACTCATTATAGTAATTCCGTAACTTTGAGCTTTATCTAGTTTAGAACCAGGGTTTTCTCCAACGACTAGGATATTCGTTTTCTTCGTCACGTTTTCAGAGAAGGTACCACCTTTAGATTCAACGTATTCGGCAAATTCTTGCCTTGTCATTTTAGAAAGTGCACCGGTTTGACATATAATTAAACCTTTTAAAGGCCCTTCTGATTTTTCTTCTTCTTTTTTGCCTATGTTGACCCCGGCATCTTTTAATTTTTTAATGATCTTTTTAACTTCTTCCTGTGAAAAAAACTTTATAATTGCATTTGCTATATCTTCACCAATACCCTCTATTTCTACAAGTTCATCGAATTTTGCGTCTATTAAACTGTCTAAATTTTTAAAATGATTAGCAAGGTCTTTCGCCGTTTTTAAACCAACATTTGGTATCCCAAGAGCGTTAATTAATCTGTACAATTCTCTATTTTTGGATTGCTCTATTTGTGTCAATATATTTTCTACCGTTTTGTCTCCTATACCTTCTCCTAAGCTTCTAATTTTTTGGTCGTTTAAATAATAAAGATCTGCTACATCTTTAACTAAACCTGCATCTACCATTCTTTTTAATATCTTTGGGCCAAGTCCTTGGATATTCATTGCGTTTCTTGAAACAAAATTTTCCAACGTTCTTAAAAGCTTTTCTGGACAAGAGGGATTCAAACATCTTATTGCCACTTCAGAAGATTTTATTTTTCCAACTTTTCCACCGCATACAGGGCATTTTTCAGGGGGTTGGATTATTTTTTCTTTCCCAGTTCTTTTTTCTTTAATAGGGCCTATAACTTGTGGTATTATGCCACCTGCTTTTTCAATTAATACGTAATCGCCTTCCCTTATATCTCTTTCTTTTATATAATCAAAGTTGTGTAGACTTGCCCTTTTTACCGTTGTTCCTTCGAGTTGTATGGGGTCAAATTCTGCAACGGGGGTTATTATCCCTGTACTCCCAACTTGAAGCTTTATAGCTTTTAGTTTCGTTTCTTTCTGTTCAGCTTCAAATTTGAAAGCTATTGCCCATCGTGGGGATCGGGCAGTTTCACCAAGGACTCTCTGTAATTCAAAGCTGTTCACCTTAACAACTATTCCATCTACTTCGTATTCTAATTCCTTTCTCCTTCGATTCCATTCTTTCCAAAATCCTATAACTTGTCCAATATCTTCGACCTTTTTGTAATTAGGATTGATTCTGAAACCAACTTCTTTCAGAAAATTTATTGCTTCCTCTTGAGTCTCTAAGTTGTAATTTTGAGGGAAGATAACGTAATACATAAAAGAGCTTAACTTTCTTTTTGCCACTTCAGTACTATCCAAAAGTTTTAAAGTGCCCGCTGTGGCATTTCTAGGATTAGCGAAAACAGGTAACCCTTTTTCTTCCCTTTCAGAATTTATTCTCACAAATTCTTTTTTTGGCATGTATATTTCTCCACGTACTTCAATGGTTAGATTTTTTCTCAATCTTAAAGGAATAGAGGGGATCGTTTTTACGTTTTGCGTGATATCTTCTCCGGTCGTTCCATCACCCCTGGTTATAGCTTGAGTTAATACTCCATCGGTGTACCTTAAAGCTACCGATACTCCATCTATCTTTAGTTCACAGAAGTACTCAACATGGGTTAAGTTCAAGTTCTTTAAAACCCTTTTGTGAAAATCTAAGATTTCTTCTTCGTTGTAGGTGTTATCTAAGGATAACATCGGTATGGAATGGTTTACTTTATTGAATCCCTCAACAACTATCCCACCGATCCTTTGAGTGGGAGAATCGGGTGTTTTCAATTCGGGATATTTTTTTTCAAGCTCTACTAATTCTTTAAATAGCTTATCGTATTCCTGATCCGAGATAATGGGATCAGCCAATACGTAGTATCGGTAGTTATGTTCTTCTATTTCTGCTTTTAACTTTTCGTATCGTTCTTTTATGTTTTTTGGTATGTCCAAATTACAATCCCCCTTTAGTCTTCATCTATCACAACCGCTGTTGCTACGGCAAACTCTCTTTCATGGGCTATAGATATGTGTATCGTTCCGTTACCTCCAAACTTTTCGAATAGATATTTCACCGATTCTTCATCTAAATAGGGTTCTCCACTTTGTTTGTTTAGAACGGTAATTTGTGAATAAGGGATAAACCTTTTGAAACATTTTATTAAAGATTCTTTTACTGCAAAACGACCCGCTGCATATTCTTTTTTTCTTTTTTGCCCTTTAAACGTATCGTATATTTCTTTTTCTTTTTGAGAGAGAATTTTTTGGACGTTTTTTTCGTTGATCCTGTCGACTTTTACGATGTCAACTCCTATTCCTCTGATCATTGATTAACAACCTCACATTCGCACCTGGTTCGATCTTTTGTAGAAAGCTTTCGACTTTTTGGTCATTTAAGTAAATTTCATAAGATTGAATTTCTTCCATGTTTATGGAAAGATGAGAAAATACATCTATTAATTGAACATCCTTTTTTACCTTTTTAATCGAGTAATTTGCTCCATTGCTCACTTCTTCTTCTATGTCAATTATTTTTCCATCATAGGATGCGATTATTTCTTCTTTGTTTAAATGAACCTCTTTCCCGTTTAAAAATACTTTCATCTTTTCGGTTTCGATATCCAAGAATTCTTTTATCTTAGGAAGCTTTACCGCCTTTGTTTTTAGAAGATCTCCATTTTTTATTTGATAATCTTTATCTAAGATTTCTTCGTCTTTCATGATAATCGTACCCACAGGGACTTCATATGGAAGGTTATTTATTGTGAAGAAAATTTTCTCGTTGTACTCTTTAAATACATCTTCTATTTTTGGAGGTGAAGTAAATATTTTATCTCCATCTTTGATCTCTTCTTCTAAGCTTTCTATTTTTTCACCATTTTTTATTACTACAGGATAAGTGGTTTTGGGTTCTCCATTTAAGTAAAATTCAATGGGTTGAATCACGTCTTTCAATTTTAAATTGACAGGTTTGCCATTTTTAGGTTCTTCTATTTCAATGTGATCTCCTGGTTTAATGGGAGAATGTATATCCGCCGATACTCCGTTTACTGTTATTTTTGCCTTTTCGCCCATATTTCCCTTTTTTATCTGTAATTTTTCGTTCAGTTCGAAAGCTATCGCAGGGGATGGCAGTCCAACCAATTTGTCTAGAGAATAACCTGATTGTAGTAACGCCTGTAAAACGTTCATGTCTTTACCTATGATTAACATATTTACATTTCTTCCGTTTATTTTAATGGTATTGAATACACTACCCTGTTTTTTCAGTGCGACATTTACTATACCTAAAGGGGTTATGTATTCACTACCTTCCATTCTTTTTGATTCAAAAATGATATTCTCCAAGTTTTTGGTAGTTTTTAAAGATACCCTTTCTTTGGAAAGTCCAAGTTTGCCGGCTAATTTTTCGGTGAAAGTTGGTACTTTTCCTCCACCACCTACTACCATCACAGCAACAGGAGGTTTCCCATTTAGATTTAATATTTCTTTAGCTATTTTATCCGTTATGGTGTCTATAACAGGGGTTATTATCTTGATTATCTCTTCTTTTCTTACAATTTGTGCATTATCCAGAATATCGTTGTATGTAATTTCATCGTTTTGAGATAATTGTTTTTTTATCTTTTCAGCGGTTTTGAAATCCACCAATAGTTGTTGAGAGATAGTATCTGTTATCTCATCCCCAGCTAAGGGTACCATTCCATAGCCTGTTATTACCCCTTTATTTGATATGGATATGTCGCTCGTTCCTGCTCCTACATCTACCATCGCAACATTCAGGTTTCGCAAGTCCTCAGGCACAACTAAACTTGTGGCGGCTATCGGTTCCAATGTGACATGGATTGGTTTTAATCCAACTTTATCCAATACAGACATCATAGCTTCTACAACATTTTTTGGTAGATAAGCTGCCAAAACTTTTACTTTTGCTTGATTACCTCTTTGCCCTTCTAGATGTTTAATCCATTGATTATCAAGACTGTAGTAGAGTATGGAGTATCCTACGCAGTACATTTCTTGGGAGTAGTTTAATTTTTCTGTAGACACTTTAACGGCTTCGAGTTCCATCTTTTTGATTGTTTCACTGTCTAAATAACCATGAGTTGAAATATCAAGGCTGTATGAGCCAATTGAAGAGATAAGAAACCTACCAGCTATAGCGATGGCAACTTCGGAAAGATTGATGGAACTTTCCTCCTCCAGTGTTTTCTTTATTTTGAATACACCTTTTGCAACCTTGTTGACATCATGAATTTGTCCGTCAAGCATCGCTCTATTTTCGTGCTCAACTTCTGCAAAATGCTTGATTATTATATTTTCTGTTTCTTCATCATATTCTGCCAATGTCCCTACAAGAGTCCTTGTACCTATATCAAGTCCAAAGATCATTTCCACTCCCCCATTATTTAAACTTCTATTACTGTCGCCCCTGTTCCCCCTTCTTCACTTCGAGCGATTTTGAAATCTTTAATTAGAGATGATTTTCTTAAATAATCCCAAATTCCCATAGCTAGTTTCCCTGTTCCTTTTCCGTGTATTATTCTTCCTTCTTTTATCCCAGAACTTATTAAATCCGAAATAAATTTTTCTATTTCGGGTATAGCTTCATTTACTGAATAACCCCTAATATCTAATTCGGATTTTACACTTTTCTTTTGATCTATTTTAACGTAAATTCTTTTTTCTTCGTTTTTTTCTTTATCTGTGTTAATTACAGGCTCAATTTCCGTTGGATTATAAGTTATCTCTATCGGAGAACCATCAATCTGAACGGTTATCTTCGAGTTTGTTACTCTTTTTACCGTTCCTTCAATATTATTGGACGTTTTTACTTTCATCCCAACTTTTATTTTAGACTTTTCAATTTTTCGCCCTTTTTGATTTTGAGATAACGTTTTTCTCATCTCTTCAAGTTGTGAAGCCATATTTTCAGATTCTTTTATTTTTTTGCTGATTTCTTGTAAATCGATTTGATCTTTTTTTTGCTTGATTTCTTTTAATATGGTTTGAATCTGGTTTCTCATGTTTTTTATCTGTTCTTTAAGTTGATACAACTCGGGTTCGAGACTTTCTATTTCTTTTTTCTTTAGTTTTTGTAGTTTTTCTTCGTACTCTTTTTTCATTTTATCGATCTCTTTTTCTTTCTTCTTGATCCTTTCTAAACTTTCTTCGTATTCATTGTGAATAGAAGTTAATCTACTGAGTATTTTTTCACTTTGTGAAAATTCTTCATTGAGATTTATTTTACTTTCTTCTACTATCTGAGGGTCAATCCCCAATCTTTCTGCTATTTCAATGGCATGGGATGCTCCAGGTACGCCTACCATTAGTTTGTATGTAGGTTTAAGTGTTTCAATATCAAAAGACATAGAAGCGGCGAGTAGTTTTTCTTCTTCCAAAGAAAATGTTTTAATCTCAGACAAATGTGAAGTAGCAAATATTATTGGCCCTTTCATTAGCAGATATTTCAAAATAGCTTTGCTTAAGGCAGCTCCTTCAATAGGATCGGTTCCTGTTCCTAATTCATCTATCAATACAAGAGATTTTTCATTAACGTTTTCAAGTATATTTTTTAAGTTCAACAAATGGGCAGAAAAAGTACTTAGATTTTGAGATATATCTTGTTGGTCACCTATATCCGTGTATATTTCTTCTATAAAAGGTACTTCAGCCTTTAAAGCTAAGACTGGTAAACCAGAATGAGCCATAAAAAAGGCTAATCCAATTGATTTCAAAGAAACCGTTTTACCCCCTGTGTTGGGACCCGTTATTATCATTCCGTTTCTATCCAGTTCTACATCTATGGGGACTATTTTTTCTTTTGGTATTAAAGGGTGTTTTAGTTCTTTGAGAAGAATCTTTTTAGTAGTATGGGGTTGAGTGAATACTGCATTCATATCTTTGGCGTATCTAGCTTTCGCTATATTGGCATCTATATATTCTATTATTTCTATATTTTTTTCTATTTTAAATTTGTTTTTTTGAAGTTCAAAGGTCAAATTTGAGAGTATTCTATCGATTTCGTTCTTCTCTTGTGAGAATAAATCTGTAAGCTTTTCATTTAGTTCTATAATGGTATCTGGTTCTACGAACAAAGTAGCACCGGAATCGGATCTTCCTACGGTAATACCCTTTATGACATTTCTATTTTCACTCTTTAACGCTATGCATAACCTTCCGTTTCTTTCCACAGGTTGGTCTAAAGAAAGGTATTTAATATACTTACTTTTTATCTTGTTGAATTCTATATTTAATTGACGTTTTACCGTGTCTATGCCGTTTCTTATTCTTTTTAATTCGATTGAGGCGTTATCTTTAATTTCTCCTTCAGGAGTAAAAACTTTAAAGATCTGATCTTTTAACTCAAGTAGAGGTTTGTAATCTGATAACTTATCAGTGAGTAGATCGTTTATACCGCTGTAATGTTTGTGGATGGCATAACCGTCCTCCAAAAACTCTCCAATCTTTCTGAATTCTCTCCCTTCAACACTTTCCTTGTTGCTTATTTTTCCCATTATCGAAGGGATATAACTTAAACCATACAAATCTTTTAATGTACCTTTAATCGCCATATCAAAAAAAACTCGAGAAATGTTCACTTCTCGGTCTAATTCTGTTAGATCTTTGTACATTTTTACATTTTTTAAAAAATACGCTTTCCCATAATCGGTATGACTATAGGTTGAAATTAAATTTAATATTTTTTCTATTTCCAAATCCTTGTAGGTTTTTTCTAAAATTTAAAACTCACTCCCAACGAGATTGGTAAATAATTTACAGTTAGTTCTTCTTCGTAGTACCTAGTCTCGTAACCAACCGACAGAGATAAATTGTTGTAGCTAACTCCTCCATTTATAAGTATTTCTGTTTTAAAGGTTTTAAAATAATCTTCTGTGTGAACGCCTCCGAAGGCGGTTACCAAAAAATTTAAGTTGCCAATTATATTGGTTGTATATTTCATATTCAAACCTAAGGAGATTCCTACATCTTCTAGATTTTGTAAATTTTCTAATAAATTGTAATTGTAGAAAAATCCCAGATAGGGGCCATAGGAGATTTCTTCACTATCTTCGGTTGGAATTAAAAAAGAAATCCTTCCCCCAGTGTAATCTAAACTCTGTTGAGTGTTTGTATCGCCTGTTGAATTAAGAGTGTAGGAATAGGAAGGGGTTATTAATAACTCAAAAGCATACGTGACAGTAGTTATGAAAAAGAATATCGAAAATGCTAAAAAAAGTTTATTTTTTATCATTTTTTTACTCTCCCTTTTATTCATAAGATGATTACATTTTAACCTCGGAGATAATTTTTTCAAAGTTTTCCTTTATCGCTTTTATAGAAAGATCGCATTCTTCTAATTGTTCTTCTCTTGTGGCATGAGAAACAAACTCGTCTTTCACACCAAATGAATAAATTTTTTTATTTCTCAGTTTGAATATCTCTTCGTTGAAACCACCTTTCAAACTTCCTTCTTCATAAACAAAAATATATTCAGCCCTTTGTTCTAGTATTTCCAGAAAATATTCATTTAAAGGTTTGACGCTTCGTACCCCAATTATATTAACGTTATAATCTTTGAGCGCTCCATAAACGTTTTGAGAGATAGTTCCAACGGCAAGAGCGTAAATTCCAGAATCAGCCATTTTTAGATACTTCCATTCTCCATCTACTATTTGAAGATTGTCGATTATATTTTGTATTTCTATCGTTTCCCCGTCTCTTGGAAATCTAATAAATCTAGGTTTTTTCAAACCCTTTATCACAGAAGTATAAATCATATTAGCTAAATCTTGGGCGTTCAATGGCGTCCAGATTTCAACATTTGGAATTAACCTAGTATATGCTATATCAAAAACCCCATGATGAGTTGGGCCATCTTCTCCAACCAAACCAGCCCTATCTAACAAAAATAGAACTGGGATCTCTTGTAAGGCTACATCATGAATAAGTGAGTCAAATGCTCTTTGCATGAAAGTCGAGTAAATATCTACAACGGGCAAAACTCCTCCTAAAGACAGAGCGGACGCCGTAGTGACTATACTTGGTTCGGTGATACCCATATCAATGACTTTGTCCGGACATATTTCTTGAAGTACATTTAACCCAGTTCCATCTGCCATGGCTCCCGTAAAAGCTAAAAACTCATAATCTTTTAAATGAGATAACGTATGTCCAACAATTTTACTGTAAGAGACTTTGTTCGGTTCTTTTTTGGATACGCCATGATATTTGGTGGGAGATTTCTCAGTTTCTTCGAAACCTTTACCTTTGGTAGTAACAACATGCAGTATTACAGATTTCTCATCATAAGCTTTAATGAATTCCAAGAACTCTTCCATTTTTTTGATATCATGTCCATCAACGGGCCCATAATACTTGATTCCCAACTCTTCAAATAGTGATGCTGGAGTATCGTAAATAGAGAATTTTAAAGCGTTTCTGACTTTCTTTAAAACTGATTCTACATCCTTACCCAAGGAAGAGTCTTCTAAAGAACTCTTTAAAATTTCTTTTGCTTGGGTATATTCTTTTTTTATTCTAAAATTATTCAACAATTGGGAAATCGTTCCTACATTTCTGGAAATAGCCATGTTGTTATCGTTTAGAACTATTTTAACTTTTGCATCTTGATAGTTCAACTGATTTAACGATTCAAGAGCCATCCCACAACCTAAGGCTCCATCTCCAATAACAGCAACTATATTTCTTTTCCTATTTTTTATTTTATCAGATAGTGTATAACCCAAAGAAGCTGCTATGGAAGTCCCTGCATGCCCAGCACCGAATCTATCAGCTTGTGATTCATAGATATTTGTGTACCCACTTATGCCACCTTTTTCACGTATGGTTTTGAAATCTTTCCACCGACCCGTCAAAAGTTTATGTACGTAAGATTGATGACTGGTATCCCAAATAATAACGTCTTCTATAGGGTCAAATATCCTGTACAATGCGATTGTTAGTTCCACAACACCCAAATTCGAAGCAAGATGACCATTGTTGTTGTATACAACGTTGAAAATATACTTTCGAATCTCTTGGGCTATTTCTTCTAATTCTTTGTAACTCATGTTCTTAAGTGCTTTATACAGAGGAGTATTTTGTGGCGCCATACATTTCGTATAGATTTTATTTATTTAAAATCTATACTTCCCCCCTTTCGATTTTGTGGCTCTACATAATCGATGCCTGCGAACGTGCGATCTTATCCATAATACCATTAACAAAAGCGGCGGCTTTTTGTGTCGCATAAGTTTTGGTTAACTCCGTTGATTCATTTAATATTACTTTAACGGGTATATCTTTTTTGTTTATTAGCTCATAGATAAAGATCCTCATCACGGTTTTTTCGATGTTTCCTATCCTTTCTACAGGCCAACCTTCAGAGTATTTGTTGATCAACGCATCATACTCATTTTTATTTTTATAAATATCTTCAATGTATTGTTTAGCTTCCAAATAATAACTTTCTTCTAAATGTGCCTTTTCGTTTAATTTTTCAAAAGTGAATAATATGTTGTCTAACTTAACATCCTTTATTGATAGTTGGAAAAGACTTTCAAAAATTAACTTTCTCATCATTCTTTTTTTCGGTATGTTTTCATTCATTCTTGTCCTTTTGTTCTTCATCCTCCTTTTCTTCACTTTCAGGGGATTCTTCATTTTCTAAGGTTTCTTCTTCTATTTCTTCGTATTCTTCTTCCAACTCTTCGGGTTTTACAAGATTTTCGATGGATACGTCAATGTTTGATACATAGACCTCTGCAATTCTTTCAAGATCGTCTTTAATCGCTTTTTGAATATTTTTAGAAAATTCAACAATGTTTTGCCCGTATTTAGCAGGTACCTTTAAAGAAATACTAACACTGGCATCGTCATTAATTGTAATCTTTATACTCTTTTGCAATTCTTTTTGAATTTTCTCGTTATAGACCTTTTGGTCTTTAAGATAACCCTCTACACTTTTGAAAACTAAATCTTTTAATACATTTTCTGAAATACTTATTTCTCCAAAATCATTTTCCTCGTTCAAAGGCATTGTTTTTCCCTCCTTAGGATTAATATTTTACCTATTTTTTAATTATATCATAAATTAAAACATTTTTAACTGATTTTCATGTGATTCATATTTTTTCTTATTAATATTTTTAATTCTCTTCAATCTGCTTTCCAAGTCAACTCTATTTGACAATTGAGTTAGTATTTCTTTTGATCTTTCAATTATTTCTAGGGGAAATCCTGCCAATCTTGCTATCTCTATACCGTAACTGTTGTCACTGGTGCCATCTTCAATTTTGTGTAAAAATATAACCCCATCCATAGTTTCTACAACTTTTATTCTTTTTGCAGCAACTTCTTCGTATATATGCGACATATAAGTTAACTCGGTATAATGGGTAGCAAAGATTGTATTGCATCTTTTAACTTGAAATAAATATTCTGAGATTGCCCATGCAACAGAAATCCCATCTAACGTACTCGTCCCTCTCCCAACTTCATCAAGGAGCACAAGACTGTTATCCGTTGCTTTATTCAATATAGTTGAAACCTCTAGCATCTCAACTAAAAAGGTTGATTTTCCGCTAACGATATCGTCCCTCGCTCCGATTCTTGTAAATATACCGTCATAAATTGGGATTTCAGCCTTTTCAGCGGGCACAAAGCAACCAATTTGTGCCATCACACTTATAAGCCCTATTTGCCTTATAAAAGTCGATTTCCCACTCATATTAGGGCCTGTCAAGATTATATAAAATTTGTCTTCGCTTAAATTTAAGTCGTTAGGAGTAAACTCATCAACAAATCTTTCCACCACCGGATGTCTTGCGTTGATTATCTTTATTTCTTTGGAGTTTTGCACAAAAGTTGGTCTTTTGTAATTGTAAACTCTACTAACCTCTGCGAAAGACCTAAAAACATCCAATTCAGCGATCTTATTGGAAAGTTTTTCTATTTTATCTACATATTGACTTAGATGTGTTAATACCTTATCGTAAATATCTTTTTCAATAACCTTTATTTTTTCTTCTGATAAAGCTAAGCGCTGTTCAACTTCTTCTAATTCTTTTATTGTGTACCTTTCCGTATTAACTAACGTTTGTTTCCTTACGTAATTATCGGGAACTTTGGAGGATTGCGCTTTTGAAACTTCTATATAGAAACCATAGATCTTATTCCTTCCAACTTTCAAACTGCTAATCTTAGTTTTTTCTTTCTCCCTCTTTTCAATACCTTTCAAAACGTTATCTAAGTTATTAAATATGTTTCTGTATTCATCTAACTCTTCTGAAACACCTTCTTTAATTACTTTTCCGCTACCAGGAGCAAGAGATGGTTCTTCGATAATGGTATTTTCGATAAAATTTTTAACTTCTTTAAGTAAATCTATACCATCAAAAAAATCAGACAATCCTGGATTTGAAGTTAAAGATTCGATTATATAGGGAATAACTTCCAAAGAATCCTTTAAGGCTATAAGGTCTTTTGGGGTTGCCTTCATCAAAGAAATCCTGGAAGAGATCCTTTCGAGATCTTTTACAGATGACAAATATTCTTTTAGTTCTTCTAATAAAAGAGGATCTTCAACTAAATGTTCGACTTTGTTTAACCTTTCTTCTATATTTTCTTTATCGGTGAGAGGAGTAAGGATGAACTCTCTTAATTTTCTATTCCCCATACTGGTTTTTGTGAATTTTAGAATATCGTAAAGAGTTTTCCCTTTGTTTGAATTTGTAGGAAGAATGCCAAGATTTTCTATAGTGTTGGAATCTAAAAACATGTAGTTTTTCGTCTTAAATCGTTTCGGAAGTTTCATGTGTTTAATCTTTGAAAATTGTGTGACTTCTAAGTACTTTAAAACAGCATCAGCTACTTTTAATTCTCCATCATCGTAATCCAAATGATCAAAACTTAAAACTTCGTACGTTTCTTTCAAATGGTCTTTAAAATTGTTTGAAAAATACCATTCGTCCAATATTTCTACATAAATCTCATTGGTTGAGTTTTTTATCTTTTTTGATAATGGTTCAAGTTCTTTAGATAGCAAAATCTGTACCAACCCAAATGAAGAGATAAAGTCTAATAGTTCATCCTCTTTGAAATCAAATGTGTCTAAATAGAAGTCACCGGTTGAAAAATCAAAAATAGCTATTTTATACAAATTCCCATGGTTGGTGATCAAGGCGGTAAATCTGTTACTTTCTTCCAACATACCTTCATCTATGATGGTACCAGGTGTCAGTATTCTAGTTACTTTTCTATCAACTATACCTTTTGAGCTTTGAGGATCCTCCATTTGTTCACATATAGCTACTTTATACCCAGCATCTAAAAGCCTTTTTAAATAGTTGTTCAAGGCATGGTATGGAATTCCTGCCATAGGATGACCATTTCTTTTCGTTAAGACAATTTGCAATATTTCACTGACTTTTTTAGCATCTTCAAAAAAGGTTTCATAAAAATCTCCGAGTCTAAAAAGTAAAATAGAGTCTTTATATTCTTCCTTTATTTTTAGATATTGCTTTATCATCGGAGTTAAATCACTCATAATTGACCCTCCTCATATTCTTTGAGGCCTTGTTACTTTTTTAAAATCTAAATCTTGTTTTTCAAATTGGTTTATTGCTAATATAAAAGCTTTTTTAATCAAAAGAAGGACGCATTGTTTCTGGCGCCCTCTTTTGATTTGAAATATTGATAAAATTTGGTTGATGTTATTCAGTCATTGTTTCATTATTTTTTGTTGTTTTCTTTAGTGGCTTCACTCTTCGTTGTTATTACTTTATCTATAAGACCATAGTTTAAAGCTTCTTGCGCGTTCATAAAAAAGTCTCTCTCGGTATCTTTTTCTATTTTTTCTAAAGATTGTCCAGTATGTTTACTAAGTATGTTGTTTAGGTCATCTTTTAATCTTAAAATTTCTCTAGCGTGGATTTGTATATCCATCGCTGTTCCTTCGGCGCCACCCCATGGTTGATGTATCATTATTCTTGAATAAGGTAAAGAATACCTTTTACCTTTTGTCCCAGCGGCCAACAAAACAGCTCCCATAGAAGCAGCCTGACCTATACATATAGTTGAAATATCCGGTTTAACATACTGCATTGTATCGTATATGCCTAATCCTGCGGTTACAGAACCTCCAGGAGAGTTTATGTATAAAAAAATATCTTTGTCTGGATCTTGAGATTCTAAAAAGAGTAACTGGGCAACTATTAGATTAGCTACATCATCGTTTATCGGTGTTCCTAAAAAAACTATTCTATCTTTCAACAATCTAGAATAGATATCATAAGCCCTTTCGTATCTTCCTTCAGTTTCTATAACTACCGGCATAGGTATTGCCATAATTTATCGCCTTCCTTTCTTGATCTTTTCTATAATTTTTTTGGCTTCGAGTGTAGATAACACTATTTGACCACTATCCATATAAATAATTGATTTGACCGCTTTGCCATATGAAGCGTCAATCAAACTGACTGAAGCACTTAATGGAGGTGGCAAATTTTCTAACTCGTTTTCATCTCCAAATTGAGTAACTACATCTATTCCTTGATAGATCTTTTTTATTTTACCAAACTGAACAAAGGAGTCTGGAACTACAGAATGAATTCTCTCTGTAGGCACAAAAACACCTTTTCCAACCGCTATAAACATTATTATCCATCGTCCTCTTTTAAATGTTCTTTACTGCTACTATTATACACAATAAATATTATTTTTTGATTAAATTAACATTAATCGATACCAGCCGACTCGCTTAATTGACTCTTTATTTTTTCGTATTTTTCATCAATTTGTGCTTTTTCTTCCTTTAAATTGACTAATTTTTCTCTTGCGTAGGTAAGTATATCTAACGCTTTTTTGTAAATTTCAAGGGCATTTTCAACGTCCAATTCGTCTTGTTTTTCATTTTGAAAGTAATCGTTGATACGTTCCAAGAGTTCTAATTGTTCTTTGAAACTTAAGTTTTTAATTTCTTCTTCACTGAGTTTAATTATTTCTTCCATCCTTCTTTATTCACCTCTTTCATTGAATTTCTTCTTGCTTTTAGAAACTTTAACCATGTTTAGCGCCCCTGCGCCCCGCAGCCCGCCCATCTAAAGTTATCACCATTTTTGGATCTTTTCGATGCTCGAATCCGCTTCCCCATCTTTAAATATTAATTTAACCTCATCTTTTCTTTGTAATTTTTCAACACTATCAATGATCTCTTCACCTTTTTTTACCAAAACTCCGTTATTTAAAAAAGCAGCAAAAGGACTCGACTTAGTAAGCTCTTGAAAAGTACTAAATAAAATCCTTTCTGATATTTCGAACTTACTTTTCAACTCAGAAATAATTTCATTCGTTGTACTTATTATATTCTGATTGTAAGTTTTGATGCTATATTCTATGAACCTTTGAATAGAGACTAATTTGTTTAGAGAGATTGATTTTTCACTACTTTCAATCATTTGGTTGATCTTTCTATTAATGCTAAGTTGATCCTCGTCCAAAGTTCTGAACAAATTTATTAATTCTCTACCGAGGTAATATTTAATATTGTTAATTGTATTGAAAGAAAGTAAGTTCTCCATCTGGGAATAAATATTGGTAAAAGAATAGGTTATATTTTTTTCTAGAGTTTCTAGAGTATCTGTGAAATAGTTAATTTGATTGACTATATCTCTCGATACTTCCGTTGGTGTTGAATAGTTTTTCCAACTAACAAAATCAGGGATAGTAGAATCTTGCTCGTGACCTATTCCTGTAAGAACAGGGATCTTTCGGCTAAACTTTGCTATAAGGGAACCAAGTTCAAAATCATCAAAATACATCAGGTCGCTTTTTGAACCGCCCCCTCTGATTATCACAACTACATTATAATCAATACCCGATTTTAAAATAGCGAACAGAGCTTTTTTGATCCCAGGTACCGTTTCTGCTCCCTGCATAGGAGCAGGATATAAATGTACAATAGGAATGAACCTAGAATGATTAATGTTTTTTTGAAAATCCCCAAAACCTGCAGCGGTTGGTGAACTAATAACGGCTATCTTTTTTATTGGATCTAGTTCTACTAGTTCATGTTCCACTTTCCTTAGCAAATTGCTCTTTTCGAGCTTTTTCAATATTTCTTTCTTTTTCTTTTCTATTTCAGAAGCACCTAAAGGTATTATTGATGAACCTGATACTACATACTTAGCTTCTCTTTTCCAAAAGTTAACAATGCCCTGAAACTTCCACCTTTTATTGAGGAGCTCTTTTTCGCTGTCAATTCTGCAATGTTTAAAAACATATGGAACAGCAGATTGGCTGAAAATAATAGTTATTGAATAATTTGAACTTCTCACTCTTTGAGAAAGTTCAACGTAGAGGTCCCCTCTTTTACTGTACTTTGCATGAGTAACATCACCAATAACCTCGATCTCTTGTCTGTAAAGAGGAGAACTGCTGAAGATACTGTTCAAATATTCTATCAACTCTTGTATACTTTCAAACTTGAATTCTTCTTGTTGGGGAAATAACAACGGTGAGCTCTCCTTTCACTCGATCTTTGGATCCGAAAAATTTTATCCCTTCAGAAATCTTCCCTTTAAAAAATTCTTGATAAAGCTTCGTCATTTCTCGGGCAACGAGTACATCTATATCTCCAAAATTTTCCAAAATCTCTTGTAAAGTTTTTTTTATTCTATTTGGAGATTCAAAAAAAACAATTGGATATTCGAACTCTTTTATCTTTCTCAAAAGTCTTCTCAATTTTTTATCCCGAGGTAAAAAACCTAAGAACAAAAACTTCGAAGCAGGGAATCCACTCACAGCTAAAGCAGAAGTTAAGGCAGAAGGTCCTGGCACCACATCTATTGGAATACCTTTTTCCCAACATTTTTGTACCAAGTTAAAACCGGGGTCAGCTAAAACAGGCATCCCCGCATCTGACACTAAGGCTGTTATATTATGACTTTCGATCAAAGATAGAACTGTGTCCATAATCTTTTCTGAGTTTGCCTCGTTGAAAGTGAATAACTCCTTTTTTCCAAGTTCAAAATGGTTTATCAATTTCAAGGTAACCCTCTTGTCCTCGGTGAGTATCAAGTCAGCTTCTTTCAAGGTTTTTAAGGCTCTTAATGTAATATCTTCAAAATTACCAATGGGCGTGCCAACTAGAATTAATTTCCCCATTTTGATTTTTCACATCCCAATAAGTTTGTTTAAATCACATTGATGTTCCCCTGCAAAGTCAGAATTGTTGTATCCATCTAAATAAGTTAAGTCTTCTAATTTCCAGAAAACGTCGCCTAAAAAATCCATCAAAAACTCCGTTAAATCAACCTTTTTTCCCTTTTCTTCTATTTCTAGAAGATACATTATCTCCGAAAATTCTTTTTTATACATTATACAATTATCGGGATTCAACAACTCGTCGACCACTATTTCCGGGTCTTTATTTAAAAGATACCTTTTTTTCATTACCATCCTTTGACTTTTTAAATTATCAAAGTCGATTTCTTTTTCGTTTAGAAAGCCTTCTTCCTCTTCTCTAAGCCCCTTTTTTATCTCCTTTTTAAGATTTGTAGTCCACACTTTTTCGCCCTTTTTAATTTCTAACCTCGTTCTCAATCCTTTTTTATCGTACCATTGAAGTATGAGCCATTCATCAAAGGCAAGTGAGACTAATTTTTTAAATATATATTTATCGGGAATTCTATACTTTCTCTCATTTTCATATTTCAATGCAATCTCCTCTTTACTTGACTTGTAATTATATATATAATTATACCATATCAACACCATTTTCTTTGAAAAACGCACAAAATCTTGGTAAATATCCTTGAAAAAGAATCTTTAGGTCACAAAAAAGAGAAATTTCATAAATATTTTACTTTTATGAAAATAATAAACTTGACAAAACCAAAATAACTCATTATAATTGACACGAATTTTATCAATGACCAACGTTCGGAAAATGATAAATTATGGCTAAGGAGGTAAACAAATATGACAAAGGATGAGTTGTTCGAAAAAGTAAAAGAAATAATCGTAGATACATTGAGTGTCGACGAGGATGAAGTTACATTGGATGCCTCATTTACCGATGATTTAGACGCGGATTCTTTAGAGTTAGTGGATTTAACCATGGCATTTGAGTCTGAATTCGGGGTAACAATCGAGGATGAAGAGTTAGAAAAAATCAAAACCGTTGAAAATGCGGTTAATTTATTAACTGAAAAATTGAACATTGACGATGAGGATTGAATTAATCACAAAAAGAGGGGAGCTTTCGCTCCCCCTTGTTTTTTAAAATATGGTAATTTTTTCTTAAAAAAGAGGTGAAAAATAATGGCTGAAAAATATATTATAGTAACTGGCGGCGTACTCAGTGGTATAGGAAAAGGAGTCGTTTCCGCTTCGATAGGAAGGCTTTTAAAAGAACTGGGGTTAAAAGTCAATTCATTGAAAATAGATCCCTATCTAAATGTAGATGCAGGAACTATGAACCCCAATCAACATGGAGAAGTTTTTGTGACAGAAGATGGTTACGAAGCAGACCTTGATTTGGGCCATTATGAGAGATTTTTAGGGATAGAGATGAAAAGTTTCAATAATATGACAGCAGGTCAAGTGTATAAATATGTTATCGAAAAAGAAAGGGAAGGAAAGTATTTAGGAGCCACCGTTCAGATGGTACCCCACGTCACCGAAAGGATAAAGGAAAGGATCGAAGAGATAGATACAGAAGTCTTGCTCATTGAAATAGGGGGTACTGTTGGCGATATTGAAGGTGAAATATTTTTAGAGGCTGTAAGAGAGCTGTCTTTCGAGAAAGGTCGAGAAAATTTTATGTTTATACATGTAACGTTTGTTCCGTATTTACATGTTACCAACGAATTTAAAACTAAGCCAACTCAGCAATCCGTTCAACTTTTAAGAAGGATAGGAATCCAACCAGATATGCTTTTGGTAAGAACGGAAAAAGAGATAGATCTTTCCAGTCTTGAAAAAGTAGCTTTGTTTGGAGGCGTTCCTTTAGAGTATGTCGTCAACCTTCCAGATTTAGCCAACGTTTATGAAGTCCCAGAAATGCTCTATGAAAAGAATATTCATGCCCTCATTACCAGCAAATTGAATTTGGATATATCAAAAGAAGTAGGGGAATTAAGTTGGAAATGTCCCAAAACATTTAAAAACCTAAAAATTGCTATGATTTGCAAGTATTTAGGTACCGATGATGCCTACAAGAGCATAATGGAAAGTGTTTTTTTAAGCGGCGCTAAAAGGCCTGATTTAATTAACTCCGAAGAACTGGAAGAAATGAATGAAGAGGAAATCAAAATACTTTTAAGTAAATATGAAGGTATAATTATCCCAGGTGGATTTGGAGCAAGAGGAATAGAAGGAAAGATAAAAGCGATAAAATATGCTCGTGAAAATAATGTTCCTCTTCTAGGGATTTGTCTAGGTATGCAACTAATGGTCATTGAGTATGCTAGAAATGTTTTTGGCTACAAAGAAGCTAATTCTACAGAATTCGACGAAAATACTCCTTATCCTGTTATCGATTTGATGGAAGAACAAAAAAAGATGTTGAATTTGGGTGGTACCATGAGACTAGGCGCTCAAAATATTGAAATACTTCCAAACACGAAACTTCACGAAATTTATGGAGGAAAAAATTCTGTCTTTGAAAGGCATAGACACCGTTATGAAGTCAATTACAAAGAGTTCGACAACATGTTTGAAAAAGGGAAAAATACTCCTAATAAACTTTCTATTTCCGCCATGACAGATTTCGTTGAAGCCATTGAACTGAGTTCTCATCCTTTTTATATTGGTATTCAATACCATCCAGAATTTAAAACAAAAGTTGGAGATCCGCATCCTATCTTCAAAGCATTTATTGAAGCGATTGAACAAAATAAGTGAAGAGGGGGAAAACAAATGACTTTTTATGAATTGTATTTACGTTCTTTTTATGATTCAAATGGTGACGGCCTAGGAGATTTACAGGGATTAAAACAAAAATTGGATTACCTTTGTAATTTGGGAGTTGATCATGTCTGGTTGTTACCAATTATGAAATCTCCAGCCTTTCACGGTTATACAGTCTCCAATTTTTTTGAAGTTAACCCTGTTTATGGAAATTTAAAAGATTTAAGAGAGACATTACAAGAGGGTCATAAGAAAGGTATTAAATTTATCCTTGATCTTCCTATTAATCACGTTGCAGTAACATCAGAATGGTTTCAACGCGCAGTTAGGGGAGAAGAGCCCTACAAAAATTGGTTCATTTGGGCTAACGAGAAGGCTGATTTAGAAGAAAAAAGACATTGGGATGAAAGTAAAATCTGGCAAAAGATAGGTGACAGATATTTTTACGGCATCTTCGGTCCCGCCTCACCTGACCTTAATTTTGAAAGTAAAGAATTATGGGATGAGATAAAAAGAATCTTTAAATTCTGGTTAGATAATGGTTTTGATGGCTTCAGATTGGATGCCGCAAAACATATTTTTGATTTTGACATTGAAAAGATGAGGTTCCATTACCAACATGAAAAAAATATCGAATTCTGGAAAGAGATGGTTAGCTATATAAAATCCATAAAAAGCGATGCTTTAGTTATAAGTGAGGTATGGGATGCACCGGAAATAGTAAGAAAGTACGAAGGAATATTCGATATAGGTTTCAACTTCCCACTTGCAGAGGATTTAAAGATGACCTTAAAAAATGAGTCCCCTCAGGATCTGGTAGAAACATTGAAAAAATGTATGACAGAGTATCTGCCAAATGGTAAGGTCCTATCTATGTCAGGTAATTTCTTAACTAATCACGATATGACAAGGATTCTATCTGACTTAAAGGATGTAGGGAAAGTAAAGTTAGGTTTTTCAATTCTTTATACCCTTCCAGGGATTCCTTTCATCTATTATGGCGAGGAAACAGGAATGAAAGGTATCCCAGTTGATGTTAATTTTACCGAAGACAGTCAAGAACCATTTCATTGGTATGAAAATGGTTTTGGACCTGGTCAAACAGAATGGAAAGGGTATAAATTTAACCCTCCTTACTCTGGCGAATCTGTAGAAGAACAGATAAACGAAAAAAATTCTATTTTAAATACCATAAAAAATTTGATTAAATTTAGAAAGTCCAATCCGTGGATAGATGATGCACGGATCGAAATTTTGAATTTTGACCAAAATATGGTAAAATTAAGGTGTTATAGTCAATTAAATGAATTTATAGCTTATTACAACCTAAAATCTTCCAAATGCTCCGTTTTGCTCGAAAATGGAGAAGAATTACTGTCTATTGGAAACAATAAAGTTACACAAGGTTATGTTGAACTTTCACCTTACGGTGTTTATTTAATGAAAAAAAGTTGAAGGGATTGTGGGGATTCATCAGAGAGGTGATACAAAAATGCTCAAAAAACGATATTCAGCTATTATAATACTCTTAACGTTTTCATTGGCAGCGTTCTCTATATATCCCTATGTAAATGTTAACAGTCAAGAGGATGTCAAAGAAGATATAACGATTAAAACCGTTTTATTTGATTTTATTTCATCACAATACAAGCTAGCAGCGGGGAAAGATATGCCGCAAGATAGGTTGCAATTAATTGTTTCCTCCATTATGGAAGCCTCAAAAATCTTTGAAATATCTCCTTTGATGATAGCGGCAATAATAGATACCGAAACAAATTTCAAAAATATTATTGGCAGTTATGGAGAAGTAGGTTACATGCAACTCAGACCATCAACCGCACAGTTTGTTGTAAACAAATATTATGATCTTTTTGCAAGCTTGAATTATACCGAAACGAGTTTGGATTGGATTGAAGATAGACTTTTATTAGATCCAAGGTATAACATACTTGTTGGGACGGCTTATTTGAAGTATTTGATGGAAACTCACGGTGATACTTACAAAGCCATAGGTTGGTACAATGGTGGTGGAAATGATTATTACGCGAATAAAGTGGTTTATAAAATAAACAGAATTGCTATTAAATATCCGGTTATTTAAGAACACCATTTGATTTTTAATGAAGAGATTTTATTTGATTGACATTGTTGCAAAAATATGATAGAATTTTGTTAGTTAATTTGAAAATTTGTCATAAACGGGGTAAATATAATGTCTAATCTTAAAACGGACATCAACTCAAAAACATTGTTTAATTTAAATATTCATCATCATACATGGCGTGGCCGAGTTAACACATGCCATGTATGTTGTTATTTGTAAATCACCACATACAAGGCTAAACGTAATAACCGGTCACGATTTCTCGTGACCGGTTTTTTATTTTTTAAAATATAAAAGAAAGGGGTTTAAAATGAAAAAAGACATTTTCGCCGAATCTCAAAAATTATCAAATATAGTTAACAAAATCAGAAGTGTACTAATTGAACACGATTTTTATGAACTGTTTCCACCTTCTATAACAAAGTATTCCGAAAATTTAATAAAGGGGCTAAAATTTGCGGATGGAAGAAATTTTTACCTTTTGAAACCTGATGTGACTTCCTGGCTGATCGACATGGATAAAGTAGAAGAAAAAGAAAAAGTATTTTACATATCGGAAGTTTTAGATGAAAATTTATCTGGTGTTTGGCAGTTTGGATTTGAAATATTAAATGGAGAAGAAGTCAAAATCGAAGAAGAAATTCTCCGTTTAACCATTGAAATTCTTTCATTATTGGATATAAAAAATTTCTTTATAGACGTAAGCTCAATAAGGAGTTGGGAGAGAATTTTAAAAGCAGTTCCACAATACAGAGATAAAATTTTAAGGGCTGTTGAGCTGAGAAATTTTGAGATCATTGAAAACCTTCCATTGGATGAGGAAGTAAACCTCTCCATAGCAACTCTTTTCAATTACAGAGGAAAAGAAACAAACATTCCAAAATTAAACATAATAATTAAAAACATTAACGACCCCAGAATATACATAGACCTTGGAACAATGAAATACATGAATTACTATGAAGATGTTGTATTTGAAATCTATTCACCAGATAATGGTTACCTTTTAGGCAACGGTGGCCAATACAAGATAAACGGCAAATATTCGTGTGGAATGGCTTTAAATTTGGATATTATAGGAGAGATGATGAGATGACAACAATATCAACAGCATTGCCATCAGGAAGATTACTGGAAGACAGCAAAGACTTTTTAAAAAAGATAGGTATTAATGTTAAAGAACCTGCTAATAGAGAACTTATATCATATGAAAATGGTTATACCTTCTATTTTCCTAGAGCTTTTGATGTACCTGTATACGTAGAAAATGGAGTAGACATTGGGATATGCGGAAGTGACGTTGTCCTTGAGAGAAACAATGAAGTGTATATCCCATTAGAACTACCCTTTGGTAAATGTAGAATGAGCATCATCTTACCGGAAAACAGAGAAATATCTTTTCAAAAGATGGAAGGCTACAAAATAGCAACCAAATACCCTGAAATTACAAAAAATATCTTTTCTGAAAAGGGTTTAAAAGTGAAAATACTCAAATTAAATGGAGCGGTAGAATTGGCAGCAAAAACCGGTATAGCGGATGCAATAGTAGATATTGTTGATACAGGAAACACGATAAAAGCAAACAATTTAAAAGAAGCATACAAGATAATGGATATCTCTGCGGTACTTTTGGTAAACAGGATAACCCAAAAGACTAAGTTCGATTTTATAAACGATTTAATAAATAAAGCAAAGAATTATAAAAACGGGGTGAAAGGGTACTAAAGCAAATCCTACAGTTTCTAAGGTCAGTGCCAAAAATCGAAGGAGGGAAAAATAATGGAATTACAGAACTACGTTTCACAGATATTAAACGACATAAAAAACAACGGAATGCTTGCAGTAAAAAAGTATTCAAAACAGTTCGATAATTATGATGGTGATTTAGAATTAAAAGTTGAAGAATGGGATATCGACGAAGAAATCCCCGCGCAAGATAAAGAAATTATAGAAAGAACGATTCAAAGATTGGAGAATTACCATATAAAACAAAAAACGGAAGATATTCTGTATTCCAATGAATACAACTCAACTTATGGACTGATTAATAGACCAATAAACAGGATAGGGATTTATGTCCCAGGTGGTAAACCTCTACCTTCGAGTTTGTTGATGGTCGCTATTCCCGCCAAGATTGCAGGTGTAAAAGAAATGTTGATCACTTCCTCTCCAAAAGATGGGGTAATAAACCCTTACATAATTTATATAGCAAAAAAGTTGGGGATAAAAGAAATTTACAAAATTGGTGGAATTCAAGCAATAGCAGCTATGACATACGGCATCGGTATGAAAAAAGTAGATAAAATATTTGGTCCCGGAAATCAATATGTGAATGAAGCAAAACGACAGGTGTTTGGAGAAGTTGGAATAGACAGTTTGGCAGGACCATCAGAAATCTGTGTGATAGCCGATGAGACAGCTAAACCAGAATACATTTTAAACGACTTACTCTCCCAACTTGAACATGGTTATGAATCTAAAGCTTTCTTGGTCACTACATCAAAAGAATTATACGAATATTGCGAAAGAGAAGGGATAGAAAGATATCTTTTCAAAAGTATAGAAGATTGTGCAGCTAAAACCAACGAAATAGCACCTGAGCACT
Organism: Petrotoga sp. DB-2; assembly: GCF_054051725.1. Lineage (NCBI taxonomy): Bacteria > Thermotogati > Thermotogota > Thermotogae > Petrotogales > Petrotogaceae > Petrotoga > Petrotoga sp. DB-2. Next base: position 35,666 of record NZ_JBSVZD010000013.1, read on the forward strand.
TAGAAATAATGACAAAAGATCCTGAATCAGTACTGCCACTCATACAAAATGCTGGAGCTATTTATTTAGGTGATTACACACCTGTACCTGCAGCGGATTATTTCTTGGGAGTTAACCACGTACTACCAACGGGTGGTGCAGCACGTTTCTCCTCCGTGTTGAACCTATCAGATTTTACAAAAAAAATATCCGTTGCAAAAGTGAGTAAAGACGAGTTGTTAAAAGAGAGATACTTAGGTATAAGAATGGCGGAAATCGAAGGCATGTACCAACACAAAAAATCTATGGAGGTGAGGAAATGAGAAGAAAAACTGACGAAACAGACATAGAAATAAATTATTCTAAAGAATTATTTATTGATAGCAGGGATCCTGTGTTAAACCATTTATTGAAAACCCTATTCTACTACATGGAAAAGAATGTAATCATCAAGGCAAAGTTCGATCTTAATCACCATTTATGGGAAGATATGGGAATAACAATCGGCCAATTTTTAAAGAACGAAGTGGAAGGAAAGAAGATAAAAAGGTTTGGAACCTCCATCCTACCAATGGACGACGCCCTTATTCTCGTTTCCGTTGATATTTCAAGATCCTATACAAATATAGATATCAACATCAAAGATGCTGAAAAAGGTTTTGAATTAGGGAACTTCAAAGAATTAGTTCTAGGGTTATCAAGGTATTTACAATCAACTATCCATATAAAGCAAATAAATGGTGAAAACGCTCATCATATAATCGAAGCTTCTTTCAAGGCATTGGGTAGCGCTTTAAAAACTGCCCTTGAACCAAGTGACAAACACGAAAGCACAAATAGAGTTTACGAAGTATAGAGGTGGTATATATGCAGAAAATAGTCATATTAAATGGTGGGGTTGGTAACTTTTCAAACGTTCAAAAAGCTGTCGGAGGCATTATTAGTAATGAAATAAATGACATAAGAACCGCAGATAAAATCATACTACCCGGGGTAGGTTCTTTTGGAATAGTTTCGAATAATATAATTCCTCTAAAAGATTATATATTGGAGCATATCGACAAAAACAAGCCTTTTTTGGGTATATGTTTAGGGATGCAACTGTTATTTAAAAGCAGTGAAGAAGATGAAGGCACTGGACTTTCTTATTTACCTGGAAAAGTGGTTAAGTTTAAAAACATGAAAGTTCCTCACATAGGTTGGAACAGTGTTGAATTTTCAAAAGATTCTCCGATTTTTCGAGGAATAGAAAATGGAAGTTTCTTCTATTTTGTACACTCTTATTACATAACAACTGAAGATCAATACATAATTTCATACACAGAATACGAAAGCAGAGGAAAAACCTGTAAATTCACATCAAGCGTACAAAAAGAAAACGTATTCGGTGTACAGTTCCATCCTGAAAAATCGGGCGAAAAAGGAATTAAATTATTAGAAAATTTCAAAAATTTATAGCGAGGTGAAATCTATCAACAACATAAAAATAATACCTGCAATAGACTTAATGAATAAAAAAGCGGTAAGACTCTATAAAGGTAGCAAAAATGAAATAAAAGAATACGGAGATCCCATAGAAATAGCCAAAGAATTTTCAAAATATGTCGATCTGATTCATATTGTCGACTTAGATGGTGCTTTTGAAGGTTCTGTAAAAAACTTAGATGTTGTAAAACAAATAATCAAAAAAACCGGCTTGAAAGTTGAACTGGGTGGAGGATTAAGGACTTTTGAAAGCATTAAAAATGCCTACGAAATAGGTGTTAGCTATGTGATCATAGGTACAGCAGCCTTTAACTTAGAATTCTTAGAAAAAGTTACCAGTGCTTTCAACAATATAACCATAAGTTTGGATGTCGAGAACGGGACTTTAAAAACAAAAGGTTGGTTGGAAAACTCACAAATTACCTTAGAAGATGCTTTTTCTATTTTTAAAAAGTACACCAATAGATTCATATATACAGACACAAGCAAAGATGGAACTTTAGAAGGTGTTTCTTTAAACATAAAAAGATTCTGGCAAGATGAGGAAATAATATACGCCGGGGGTGTAAGTAAAAAAGAAGATTTAAAAAAATTGGAAAATATAGGTTTCGATGGGGCTATAATAGGAAAAGCTCTTTACGAAGGTAAAATCAATCTGCAGGAGTTAAGAGGTGAACAATAATGTTGACAAAAAGAATAGTAGCAGCCTTGGATATAAAAGACGGAAGAGTCGTAAAGGGAGTACAATTTGAAAATATACAGGACGCAGGAGATCCGGTACAACTTGCCAAAAAATATGAAAAAGATGGGGTTGATGAGATCGTATTCTTAGATATAACGGCCTCTAAAGAAAAACGTAATATACTCAAAAATCTTGTTGAGGAAGTTGCCAAAGAACTATTCATTCCTTTCACCGTGGGTGGTGGATTAAAAACAGTTGAACAAATGGTAGAAATAATAAAATGTGGAGCTGATAAAGTGTTTATAAATACAGCTGCCGTTGAAAATCCAAATTTAATTAAAGAAAGTTCAAAAATAATAGGGAGCTCCAACGTAGTAGTTGCAATAGATGCAAAAAAAGACGTCGAAAGTGAAAAGTACTATGTATACACACACGGAGGAAGTAAAAAAACGGATTTAGAAGCTGTTGAGTGGGCTAGAAAGTGTCAAGAGTTGGGAGCAGGGGAACTACTGGTTACTTCTATGAACACCGATGGTGTAAAAAAAGGGTATGACTTGAATTTAACCAAACAAATAGTTGATGCTGTAGAAATCCCAGTTATCGCCTCAGGTGGAGCGGGAGAAGTTAAAGATTTTATCGATGTTTTTCAAATAGGTGCAGATGCTGCTCTTGCTGCATCCATATTCCATTATGGTATCTACACTGCAAAAGACCTCAAAATTCAATTGAAGAAGGTGGAAATAAATGTTAGATTATAAACAAATAATAGACAAATTAGATTGGGAAAAAAACAATGGCCTCATACCTGTAATAGTTCAAGGTCTCGATGGTGACGTATTAACTTTAGGTTATACAGACAAAGAGGCTCTTAGTAAAACTCTAGAAACAGGATATGTTCATTATTACTCGAGGAGCAAAGAAAGAATAAGAATGAAAGGAGAAACAAGCGGGAACTATCAAAAATTGAAAGAAGTGTACGTGGATTGTGATAACGACACATTGCTCTTAAAAGTTGATCAAACAGGACCGGCTTGCCACTTAGGAACGAAAAGTTGTTTTAGAAAATTAGAACAAATTGATAAACTGCCTGAATCCAATATAGATTACTCACTGGATTTTCTGAACCAATTAAAAGAAATTATAAAAGATAGGAAAAAGAACCCCAAAGAAGGATCTTATACAACTTATTTGTTTAATGAAGGAAAGGAAAAAATCTATAAAAAATTTGGAGAAGAAGCGGTCGAAGTTTTGGTTGCTCCAAATAGAGAAAGAACCATATATGAAACCGCCGATATGATTTATCATTTGTTGGTGTTATTAACCTACGAAGGAATAGATATAGGAGAAGTTGTTCAAGAATTAAAAAAGAGACACTCGCCAGAGGGAGGTAAGCAAAGTTGAAATTCAACCCAATTTTAGAAAGTTTTGAGGAATACAAACCTTCTAATACTAATATCAATGAAGGGTTCATAGATCTCAGCAAAAATGAAAATCCATTCGATCTTTCTTTAGATCTTAAAAAGATCTTTTTCCAAAAGATAACAGAAACAAACATAAATCGGTATCCCGAATTAACCGCTGACAACATCAGACAAAAAATAGCGACTTTCTTAAACTCATATTTTTCAAGATATAATATAGATCTTGACATGAACAACATAGTGGTTGGAAATGGCAGCGACGAGATGATTTCTTACTTGGTTAAAATCTTTGCTGGAAACGAGGTAATAGTTTGTCCGCCTACATTTGAAATGTACGAATTTTATTCTCTACTCAACGGTTTTTCAGTGAAAAAAATCCCTTTGAATACCAATTACGAAATAAAAGACATAGATAAAGCCGTAGATGATCAAACGGGTATGATATTTATCTGTTCTCCAAACAATCCTACAGGAAACTTGCAACCCCAAAAAGAGATCGTAAAAGCTTTAAAAACAGGGGTCCCTGTAATTGTTGACGAAGCATATGCGGATTTCTCAAAAACAAGCATGATCCAATATTTAAAAGACTACCCAAATCTTATAATATTAAAAACATTTTCCAAAGCGTTCGGATTGGCAGGTATTAGAGCAGGTATCTTAATCGCCAACGAAGAAATAGTTAAACAAATAATGAAAATAAAATCTCCTTATAGTTTCAACGTATTAACTGAAAAGATGGTGGCAACCATAATAGAAAATTATAATCTCATTTTAGAAAAAATTGATTACATCATCGAAGAAAGAAATAAGCTTTCAAAAGGGCTTGGACGAGTCGCCTTAAAAAGTGATGCTAATTTTATACTGTTGGATTTTGATAAAATAGAAGGTATAACAGCCAAAGCCGTTTACAACTACTTTTTAGAAAACAAAATACTTTTGAGAAAATACTCTGGGGCTTTAGAAAATAAAATTCGAGTAACCGTTGGAACCAAAGAAGAAAATCAAAAGTTCCTAACGCTTTTTAAAGAATTAATCAGTAATTATGATAAACAGATTAAGTCTTATGAACGTTAAAAAGCAATAACAACAAGAAGAATACCCCTATAGCAAAAATAGCGCCAGAAAAATAAACTATATTCACTCCACCAAAAGTGTATAAAAAGCCCATTATTATAGGACCTAATGTTTGCCCTAGTCTCAAAATCATTCCATTTAATGACATTAAGGCTCCTCTGTACTCAGAAGGAGCCAATTCTGCTATCATAGTCTGAATTGATGGGACGTTTATACCATGTCCTATTCCAAATATAATTATCGGTATCAGCAACTGCCATGCCTTTTGCATAAAAGGTGTCAAAATAAGAGATAAAGTATAAAACAAATAAGAAAATATCAATAAATTTTTAACGTTAAATTTATTCCCCAACTTTCCGAGTTGCGATGAACCTAAAGCGGTTGTAAAAGACATCCCAGACATTAAAAGTCCTGCAAGAAAAGGAGACAATCCAAAGTTGTGACTTGCTAAAAATGGAAAATAAGACAAATGGACTCCATAAAGGATAATGAAAGTTGAAAGGCCACCTATAAAAAGTAAGATAATTTTTGCATTCCTTACGGATTTTATAAGGTTAAAAAAGTAATCTTTTATGCTTTCGTCGTTCCTTACACTTGTATCTTCTAACAAAAATAATGCCAAAATCCCAATTGGAATAGCTAAAATTGGAAGAAAAAATGGAAAGTTCCATCCTAAAAGTGAAAGTGCGCCTCCAATGGATGGATAAATCGCAGTTCCGATATTCAAAACACTAGCGTTGTATCCCATAGCCTTGACTCTATCTTCCCCATAAAATAGATCCCCTATAATAGTAACATTTAAAGCCCCTAAAGAAGCTGCGCCTATACCCTGAAAAAATCTTAAAAATAGCAAAATTGGGAAATTTTTAGAAAATCCACATAAAAAACCAGCAATGCCAAACAATAATAGAGACGGTATCAAAATCATTTTTCTTCCGTATCTATCCGCTAAAATTCCGAATATAGGAGTTAGTATAACACCTGGTAACGTAAAAAAAGTTATTAGCAAGCCTACTTGCGATTCAGATATTCCAAATTCTTCTATGAGAACAGGAAAAATGGGAGAAATGCTTGAAACCCCCAAAACCGCCATCAAAGTAACACCAAAAACTATTAGTAGATTTTTATTCCAAAAAACTGATTTCTTTTTTTGCTCCAACTGTGATCCTTCCTTTATTTTCTTTAAAGTATGAGTTCTGTGAATGAAGTAGTCCATTTAAAAATGGAAAAAGGGCATAAAGCCCTTTTTTTACTTTGCCAATTTTAAGATATTTAGAACATCTTCTTTGTAAAGTTTTACAAAATTACCGACAGGTCCTCTTTCCGTTGCCTTTTGTGCCATTTCCTCGAATCTATCATCGGGGACTTTCAATTCCTTCAAAGTGATTGGTAATTTTAAATCCTCTTTGTAATATTTTTCAAGTCTATTAATACCCTCTAAAGCTGTTTTTTCTAAGTTGAAGAAATCAGCTTCAACGTTCCAAACATTTACAGCATACCTAGCAAATCTGTTTAAATCGTGCCTATAAACATATTTCATCCAAGCTGGGAATAAAACAGCCAAACCTGCTCCGTGGGCAACGTCGTAAATGCCACTAATTTCATGTTCTATATCATGAGTTGCCCAGTCTTCTTCCCTTCCGGTTCCTAATAAACCGTTATGAGCAACGGTACCAGCCCACATAATTTCAGCTCTGACGTCATAATTGTAAGGATCTTTAAGGGCTTGAGGTGCATTGTGAATTATAGTTCTCATTGTAGCTTCACTCAATCTATCCGTTAATTCCACATGCTGGGTGTTGGTGAAGTATCTTTCCATTACGTGGGTTAACATGTCCACCGTTCCAACGGCTGTTTGAAAAGGTGGCAGAGTATAAGTTAATTCAGGATTCATTATTGCAAAAACCGGTCTTAAAACATCGTAATTTATTGCTCTTTTATACCATCCATCTTCATTTGTAATAACCGATCCCATACTAGCTTCACTACCTGCAGCAGGTATAGTTAAAATGACACCAACGGGCAGTGCTTCTTTCAAAGTTCCCTTCCCTTCGTACAATTCCCAGACGTCTCCTTCATACTTCATTCCTGCTGCTATAGCCTTTGAAGAATCTATTACACTTCCTCCACCTACAGCCAGTACAAAATTAATATTTTCTTTTTTACAGATTTCAATCCCTTTTCTCACCAAACTTAATCTGGGATTGGGTTGAACACCACCCAATTCAACAAATTCAACCCCTGCATTCTTCAAAGATTTTGCCACTTTATCATACAGACCAGTTTTTTTAATACTTCCTTGCCCATAGTGAAATAAAATTTTATTAGAGTACTTTTTTATTTCTTCCCCAACCTTTTCCTCGGTTTTTTTCCCGAAGATTATTCGTGTAGGACTTACAAAGTCAAAATTCAACATAACGCTACCTCCTGTTTTTTTATTGTCTTTAATTTAATTTTTACGTTAGAGCCTTTTCAACCTAGCTTGCGCCTCTCAACTTTTCGTTTGCGACTGAGACCTATTAACACATCCTATTTATCACAAGCCTCTGTCTCTATGAACGTTGAGGAGATGACTCTTTCGCTTTATCTACGTTGATTTCAAAAAGATAGTTTATTACCTCTTGTACGGTTGTAATTTTATCGATTTTGTAACCGTATTTACCGCTAAAAACAAATCCGTCATCTAAATTCCCCTTTGCTGCGTTAAGTAGAGCTTGGGCTATACAATAAGGGGTGTCAACAAAATTACACGTTTTAATACAGTGATAAGGGCATTTGAAAGGCTTTTTAATTCCTTTTGAAACATCTTCTATAAATTTATTTTTGATAGCTCTTCCAGGAAGACCTACTGGACTTTCAATTATTACTATATCTTCTTCTTTGGCATTTATCAAAGCCTCTTTAAATCTTATATCGGCATCACACTCTTGGGTGGCAATAAAAGGAGTTCCTACTTGTATTCCCTTCGCCCCCAACGAAAAAATTTCTTTCACTTTTTCAGGTGTGTCTATACCACCGGCGGCTATTACGGGTACTTCTTTATTGTATTCTTTTTTAATTTCCTCACAGAAATCTACTATCTGAGGAACGGTAACTTCGAGTTGAAATTGAGGATTCTCCAGATCCACCTTTTTAAATCCCAAATGTCCTCCAGCTTTTGGACCTTCCACAATAAATGCATCAGGAATGTAATTATATTTCATCCACCATTTTTTGAATATCACCTGGGCAGCTTTTAAAGAAGAAACTATAGGAACTAACCTTGTTTTAGATTTTGCATCTAGAAATTCAGGTAAATTTAAAGGTAACCCTGCTCCAGATATTATTAAATCTATTTCTTCTTTTATCGCTGTTTTCACAAGCTCTTTATAATCAGTCAAAACAGTCATTATATTAACGCCAATTATTCCCTTTGTCTTTTCCCTTGCCTTTCTAATAACCTTTTTAAGACCTTCTATATTCGCTTCTTTTACTTTTCTTGTTTGAGGATTTTCGATTAAGCCGATTCCCGCAGTACCTATTACTCCAATCCCTCCAGCGTTTGCTACCGCTGATGCTAAATTATCAAGAGAAATACCAACGGACATACCCCCTTGGATTATAGGCAACTTTGGAACTAAACCATTGATGTTTAAAATATTTATAAGATTCACTCTCCTTTTTTCTGATCTACATTGCTTTTAATTGCTTTAGCGCCCCTTCGCCCCGCTGCCCACCCATTTAATTACTCATTTTAATTATACCATAAAAGAACTTTATGTGAAAAATAATTTTGTATTCAAAGAATATTACTTGTGGTATAATAAGCAATGCACAGAGGTATATTGAATTTCAGAATTTCAATTCTAGCTAATATTCACAAAAGTCAACAAAGGAGAATATCATTTGAAAAAAACACTAAATGAAGAAAATTTTCAGATTAATTCAAAAAGAGAAAAATTAGCCGCAAATGCCTCCTGGATGGGAATAATAATAAATGGTGTCCTTGCTTTTTTTAAATTAGTTATATCTTTCATTACGGGGAGTATAGCGATTTTAGCTGATGGAATAGATACAACTACAGATATAATAACTTCCATACTAACTTTAATTGCATCGAAAATTTCAAGTAAGCCCGCAGATGAGAGTCATCCTTTTGGCCATGAACGAGCTGAGACGATAGTTACTAAGGTTTTATCTTTAGTGATTATTTACGCCGGTTTTCAAGTTCTTATAGGAGCTATTCAAAGTATAATAACTCATAGTTTTTCAATTTATAGGCCTTATTTAGTACTATGGATTTCTTTGATTTCGATATTTACCAAATATTTTTTATATAAGTATAAATTCTCCGTCGGAAATAAAATAAGAAATTCTTCTTTAGTGGCAGATGCTTTAAATATGAGAAATGACATTTTAACATCTTTGTCTGTTTTCATTGGTATGATATTTTACCTTACGTTAAACATAATGTGGGTGGATTCTTTAGTAGCTATTATTGTATCCGTGTTCATATTTAGAGTTGGAATAAAGATGTTTCTAGAGACCTCCGATGAGTTTATGGGTAGTTCGAAAGAATTAGGAGAAATTTATTACAATACTTTAGAAGCTGTTGAAAAAGTTAGCAAAGCCAATAATCCTCATAAAATCAGGGTGAGAAAAGCAGGATATGTTTATTTTGTCGAACTTCATATCGAAGTCGAAGGAGAGATGAGCGTAAAAGAAGCCAATGAAATAGCTTCGCAAGTTGAAAGGGAGTTAAAAAAAATAAATCCTTACATAAAAGATGTGATAATCCACGTAGAACCTATAGGGAACAACGAGGAAGAAGAATTTGGATTCGATAAAAATTCTATTAAAAGGATTTTTGATAAATAAGTGGAGGTGTAACGTTTTGATTGGTGATTTTGCAGATGAAGTGAATATCAAAGTAATTGCTGGAAAAGGAGGGGATGGAGCGGTAAGCTTTAGAAGAGAAAAATACGTAGAAAAAGGTGGGCCAGATGGCGGAGACGGAGGAGATGGTGGTTCGATTATCATCAAATCATCGCTCAATAAAAATACCTTGGTAGATTTTAAATACAAGAAAATTTTTAGAGCAAAAAACGGGGAAAACGGTAAAAATAAAAACAAAGCTGGAAAAGCCGGAGAAAATGTTTTGATTGAGGTACCTGTAGGTACTTGTGTCTATGATCTTGAAACCAACGAATTACTTTCAGATTTAAAAGCACCAGAACAATATCTGGTTGTTGCTCGTGGAGGTAAAGGTGGGAGAGGAAATGCAAGATTTGCAACTTCAACTCTGCAGATTCCAAGGATAGCTGAAAAAGGTGTGAAAGGTGAATCTAAAAATCTAAAGCTCGTCTTAAAAATTGTCGCAGATGTCGGCTTGATTGGTTATCCTAACGTGGGTAAATCAACATTAATTTCAAGGATTTCAAACGCCAAGGTGGAAATTGCTGATTACCCTTTTACAACTATTGTTCCAAATTTAGGCGTGGTAAAAATCGACACAGGTTATTCTTTTGTAGTAGCTGATATCCCAGGACTTATAGAGGGAGCGCATTTGGGAAAAGGTTTAGGAGATCAATTTCTAAGGCATATTGAAAGATGTTCTGTTTTAGTACATCTTATCGATATATCTTGTTTTGAAAGAGATGACCCGGTAGAGGATTATATACTCATTAGAAAAGAATTAGAGTCTTTTTCTCATATTCTTTCGAAAAAGAAAGAGATTATTGTTGCAAATAAGATAGATGCCATAGAGAAAGACACCCTTGAAAAAAGATTAGCAGATTTCAAAAATAGATCGGGTAAAGATATTTTCCCTATTTCTGCTTATACTGGTGAAAACATTCAAGAGCTCATAACTATGGTATGGAATCATATAAGTAAAGAAAAAATTGAGCAACAAAAGTTTTTCCAAAAAAGGTTGAAATCCACTGTGACAGAAAAAATAAAAATACAACCCGTCAGCTATGAACCTGATCCTTTTATAAAAATCAACGTTATAAAATGGGATAACGAAACGTTTGAAATAGTTGGAGATGGTATCGAAAAGTTGTTAACTAGATACGATATCAACCAAAAGGATTCTCGTCTGTTAATTTTAAATACATTAGAGAAAAATGGATTGAATAAAATTTTAAGAAATGCAGGAGTTAAAGAAGGAGATACGGTGTACATTGGAAATTTTGCTTTTGAATATATACCATAAGAAAAGGTGTTTCTCATGCTAATGCTTTTTGGCGGTAGTTTTAACCCTCCTCATATAGGTCATAGAATAATTGCTGAGATAGCTTATGATGAATTCAAACCTGATAGGTTTTTAATAGTGCCGTCTAAAAATCCCCCACACAAAAGTATAGATTTCATAGCAAATTTCGATAAGAGGTATTCTTGGTGTGAGAGGGTTTTTTTTGAACATTATTTCGAAGTAAGCGATATAGAAAATAAACTACCTTCACCATCATACACAATCAGGACCATAGAGTATTTAATGAATTTTGATAAAAATATTTATCTTTTGATCGGCGAAGACTCCTTTAAAAACTTTCACAAATGGTATAAATGGGAAGAAATAGTAAAAAAAGTAAAACTAGTAGTTTATCCCAGATATTTCGAAGAAAAAAGTTCCTACAGTGTAGATTTTGAGTATATAAAATTGGAAAGTCCTATTGTTGAAATTTCATCCACTGAAATCAGACAAAGGATCAAAAAGGGGAAAACTGTTAAAGGTTTGATAGATGATAAAATAATTGAAGAAGTTTTAAAAGAGTATAATTAAAATCAATTTTTATGCCGCTAAAGGGGGATAAAAATGTCGTCTTATATAGCTACAAGCGCTAAAATTGACGCTAACGTTAAAATAGGTTACAATGCAATAATTGAAGAAGATGTCGTTATTCAAAAAGGTACTATCATTGGAAACAATGTAATAATAAAAGAAGGCAGTATTATTGGAGAAAACTGTACAATATCGGATAATTGTATAGTAGGTAAATCGCCTCTTAAAGCTAAAAATTCTGCCACTACTGAAACAAAAGATCTTTCTCCTTTAATTTTGGGCAATAATGTAATCGTAGGAGCATGTTGCCTCTTATATAAAGGTACTAAAATATCAAATGATGTTTTTATTGGAGATTTAGCGAGTATAAGAGAAGATGTGGAAATCGGAGAACATACTATCATCGGAAAAGGAGCAACAATAGAAAATAAAAGTAAAATAGGTAGCTACGTAAAGATAGAAACAGAGGCTTACATTACAGCCATATCTACAATAGAAGATTATTGCTTCATAGCTCCGGAAGTTACCTTTACCAACGATCAATTTTTGGGAAGAACAGAGAAGAGAAAAGCGCTTTTCAAAGGTCCTACTATCAAAAAAGGGGCAAGAATAGGGGCCAACGCAACAATATTACCAGGAATAATAATTGGAGAAGATGCTTTGGTTGGTGCGGGGAGTGTGGTTACTAAAAATTTAGAACCAAAAAAAATATACGTTGGCGTTCCCGCGAGGGAAATTCGAAACGTACCAAACGAGGAATTGCTGGAAAATCAAACTTATTTTCACCCCTAAAATCCCTATCAAATGAGTTTTATAAACATATGGCCGGTAAGAAAAACCCGGCCAATTTTTTATGTTTTCTCTATTTCTTCCAACTGTTTTTCGGTTCTATCACGAAAATAGTGGGTAATTAAGCTGGAGTTAAATTAAGTTTACCAAGGGCAATAAAGATAGTG
>NZ_JBSVZD010000014.1:0-47818 GCF_054051725.1 Petrotoga sp. DB-2
ACTCAACAAAAAATCTCTGTAATACCTTTTTCATCATCTCTTCAGTCTATTCTATCAACCATATTTGACAAGGAGCCTACAGCCGTTTAAAACTCTTTTGCGATTAGGTATCCATGACTTGTAGCATAGGTTATCGAACGGGTCCATCCGCTACAGTCTCCAATTATTTTTACGTTTCCAAAGAAATCATTGTTTATCTTATTTGCATAAAATTTAACCTCTGCTCCATATAAAAGATTATCGGGGTAAGTAACCCCTTTTACGACTGTTTCTAATCGTTCCAAAAAATCAATTATTGATTCGATAGTACGTCTGGGGAGAGCTAGATTCAAATCTCCCAAAATAAAGTGTTTGGGATCTAATGTTGGTTCGACTCGCCCTAATTTTTTCGTCCTTTTTGAGCCTTTAAAATCTTCGTAACATTGAAGTATAACCTTGTCTCCACCAGCAAGGATATTGGAAAGCTTTGCGATATAAGAACCATAACCTACAGGGTCGTTGAAAGGCTGAGTGAATGAATGAGTAACCAAAATTGCAAAATTAGTGTTGGTAGTCTTTTTGTTAGTGTTAGCATGTCCATTAACCGTTAAAAAGTCATCGTAACTCTCCAAAGTAACCTCTCCGCCAGGATTGTTGCAAAAAGTTCTCACAATATAGCCGGTTTTGGTTTTTAGCCGGATTTTGAATTCGTACATCTCTTTGTTTAGGTACTCCACTATATGATTAGGAAGTTCAAATCTGACACCAAGATCAACCTTATCATTTGATAAGACTAAATCAGGATGATCTTTGACCATATCCGATACTAATTTGTGGCCTCTTCTGCCAACTGCAACAACGACCTTGTCATAGGTTTTTTCAATGCCACTATTTGTTACGACGACAACCTCTGTACCAGGAATAATTTTGATAACTTCCTCACCAAAAATAAAATTAATGTTATTGAATTTTGAAAATTCTTCGAAAATATTTTTTACCGTTTCTATTAGTAACTCTGTACCCAGATGAAAAAAGTGAGATCTTACGGGTTCGAAATCAGCATCGTAGAACTTTTTATATAACTCTTTGTTTTCAAAAGAATCCCCTTTTTCTAATTTATTCGACAGTTCTAATTTTTTATCCTCATCCAATTTGGCCAACCCGGATTTTGTGAGATAATATTCTACTACTTTCTTTTGAATGTTTAATGGGATAGTTAAGTCTCCCCCCATTTCTTTTGAAATGAATAATTTTCCATCGTATTTCAAACCGCCAAATCCTGCACCTTCTAAATTCTCTCCTTTTTCATAAATATCTATATTGTAGTGATTTATCTTTTTCTCTTCTTGCAATCCTTTTAGGAAGCCGATAGATGCTGCGCCAAAACCTATAATAGCCATCTTTTTCATGAAAACTCCCTCCCATTAAACATTTGATATTCTACAAAGGTTCGATTTCTATTGACAAGAGTCTATAAATATAGTATAATAACTTTGAATTGCCGAGGTGGCGGAATTGGCAGACGCGACGGACTCAAAATCCGTTGGGGTGGAGAACCCCGTGCGGGTTCAACTCCCGCCCTCGGCACCAATAAAGGGCATGCCTATGCATGCCCTTTAATCTTTTTTTGTAACCTCATCGCATTTCTAGTGAGGTTCTTCATTGCACAATGAAATCAATTTTTAACTTATTTTCTTCCATTGAACTTACATTTAGTAACAAGCCATACTGGCCTTTCAAATTTGGCACATAATTCTGAAAAATAGGGGTTAAATCGACAAAGGCGTAAGTAACATCCCCGGTTCCAATTCGTTCACTTAATTTTTGAAACAACTCATTTTCTGAAAGCTTTGGTTTACCATTCAGAAGTTTTTGAAGCTCATCCGGTTTTATTTGTGAGACCATCATATATTCGTCTTTCCAAACATAAAAAGTATTAGTTAAAATTTCTGTTTCATCGTTTTGATTTGTGATTTCAGATTCTATATAAAATTCCATCATGTTTTCACTGATCTTTTTGTACTTTATATTATTTTCATTCAAAATAGGTATAATTTCGTCTATTTTAGCGTCAGTTTTCAATTTTAAATAACTTGCATTAGAAATTGTCGGCATTGCATCGTTGCTCGTAGTTAAATCAACGTTAGCCTCTACTCCTTGAGAAAGAGATATTAAATTTTCTACGATTTTGTAATCTACTATAATATTTATGAAATCGGCGTAATTTGTTAAATCTTTTGGGATAAAACCAGAGGTAAAAAATATACTACCCAGGAAGGGATATTCTTGAGCTCCTTTTACAAAGTTTTTATCGATAAATTCTGTTTCTGCAGTTCCATTTCCTCCACCTATTAAGAATCCATCTTTAACGTAAAAATAGCCTTCTCCTTGATAGTCAGAGGTGTTTATTCTGTAATACAACCCCTTTTTTGTGGGAAGAATCTCTTCAAAATCAGTAACCCCTTTTTCAGAAGAAGAATATACCTCTTTATTTTGAATCATTACAAGATAATTTTGATTTCCAATACTTTGATAGATAGGGGTAAAAGAAATTCCGTAATCTTTCAAAGGTTCTAATAATTTATCCAAATCTGAGGCAAAAGTTTGGGGATTTTCTAAAGGGCCAACGGAAAAACCGAAAATATAATTATTTTCTTTGGGTTCTTGAACGAAAATCGAAAGGTCAACATTGAGATTACTTAGAAAACTTTCGTAATCTATTTTTAAAGCGTTAAAATACATTTGAGCAAGATTAGAAATCATTAGTTCTGCGTTAAATGGTTCTAGCAATAAAGTTTTCATAGTTGGTACAGTTTTTAAATCTGTGTATGTGCCTTCTAAATCATTTATTAAGACTACTGCTTTTGAATCTGAAGGGACTAATTTTAAAACGTCTTGAGGAAAAATTGTGATACTAAAAATGAAAATTACTAATAAAAAAGAAAATAAGAATTTTTTCATAATTTACATCGTGCGATAATACGCACATTACCTCCTTTGATTTATTTTTTGATATTATCCATATTATTTTATCATAAATTTCCAAAATAATTGAAAACTTTTGTCTACATTTCTATTAGCAAAGCAAGCAATAAAAACGATATTTGATAGATAAAACTGTTTTCAAAACTGTATATATCTATTGGAGGCAAACTTACCTTTTTTCTTAACAATATGAACGATAGAATTCCTGCAGAAAAGAGTAAATATCCATTCATTATTTTTAAGATAGATAGGTCAGAAGCGATAATCTTGAAATAATAAGTTATATATACAACGTTTAAAATTGCGAAGAAGAACATATACCAGTACTTGTATTCAAATTTTTTCTTCTTCACTTTAAAGGTGCTTAATAATTTATAAAAGTACATTCCGAAGATAAAAATGTTTATCTCTAAAAAATAGGATAAAGATAAATTATCCTTGAAGATATAAAGGCTAAAGGGGAACAATCCTCCTAGGTTCATGAGCAAGAAAAAAAGCAAAAAAAATGTATCTAAGGATATTTGTGAATCTTGTAGTTCTTTTAGATTTTTTGTACCGTTTTTCTCGTATATATCTTCGGCTATCATGAATAAAAATCCTTTGGTGAACATATGAAAGACTATAAAATATGGAAAAAGAGAAGGTTGGATTAGAATAACCATCAGTCCATAACTCATCTGAGTCATTGTAGAATAAGCCATAAATTTTTTGATATCGTATTGTAGCAACGTAAATATGGATGCTAAAATAGCAGTTATACCTGCGAAATAGTACAGAAAATTTTTAAGTTCATTTGGTAAAGATGGTGTGAGTAAATAAATTATAAATAAAGGAAGTTTAACGATCATACCTGATAATATAGGAGAGATTCCTTTTACAGCCTCTGTGTGGGCATCGGGTAACCATCCAGAAAGAAAAAATAGTCCACCTTTAGTTAACAACCCTGTTAGGATAAAACTGAAAGCAAAGGTATTAATTCCATTTAGAAGGTTGTAATTTAGATTCAAGGTGCCTGAATTTGAATAAAGAATCCCTACCCCTATCAAATAGAAATTTAAGGCTACTAGGCTCATCATCATGTACTTCAAAGCTGCCCATATTCTTATTTCGTTCTTATCATATGATAATAAAAGAAAGGTTAATATAGAAGCTAGCTCCAAATGAACGTATAAGTTGAAAAAATCTCTACTCATAAAGAAACCATTTACACTTCCTGTCAATAGAAGCCAAAGTGAGAAAAACACATGATCATAATTTTTATAGATTCTAAAAAAGGTTATTAAAGAGAAAAGATTGAATAAAATAAGTAAGAACTTAATAGTAAAGTCGAAGGTGAATTCGATCCCTTTAAGTGCGGAATAGTTTCCTATTACAAATGAACCTTCTTGAAAAATAGTAAGAAATAAGAAAGTTATTATATACGAAATTGACACCAGTAAGGTGGTTTTTCTTTTAAAAATATAAGTCAGTATGCCAAAAGATATGGGTATTAAGGATACAAGTAGAATCATGCTTTGCTCCTGTTCTTCTGAGATTTTTTATTTTTTCTTGACTTTCTTTTCAATTTCGTCAACTTCAAGGGTCTTGAATTTGGAAGATAATATCATTGCAAAAACTAACATTAATGCCAAATTTGCAAATCCAATTACTATAACGGTAAGTAGAAAAGAATGTATGAGTGGGTCTGCGTAACTTTTTAAATGTGTCGTAATAATAGGTGAATTTTCATCGTAAGCCAAAAGAACAAAGAAGAGAACAATTCCTTCTTGGAAAACTCCAAGGTTAATAAATATTAAGATAAGATCTTTTTTTACAATAATTCCAAATAAGCCAATAAGTATTATTGATAAGGTCAGGATATAGAAAATATTCATAATAGCCCCTTATGTTTTAAAAATCTATACAGAATAGTCCATGAACCACCAAAAACTTCGAAATAAATTAAAAAGTTTAGTAAAATGGCAGACCCTCCGCTAGCAAGTTCCCCGGGATATCCGTTTAGATGAAAATTAGAGAAAATAGAATCTCCCCAAGTATATCCTAATAAACCATATATTATTATGAATAAAGGAACCAACATTTTTAACTTCTCGATTTTAGATTTTACAAACAAGTTTTCTATTTCATCTGTTGGTCTTACCAAGGAGACAGCAAGAAAACCTGTTCCTAAAATAGTCCCTGCAGCAAAACCACCACCAGGGGCTATATGTCCGGTTATCGCAATATAAAGAGAGATTAAAACTATTATTTGAAAAATTATTGGTGTTATAACCTTTATGATTGGTGTATCGTATATTATCTGTTGGTCATCTGAAGCAACCGTTGGAATTTTCCCTATAAATTCGGAAATGCCAATGATTACCACCGTAAAAACTAGTATTTCAAAAAAAGTGTCGTATATCCTATAATCAAGAACAATAGCAGAAACCATATTAGTTGATCCATTTTCGGTAAGGATTTCAAAAGGTTCATAGAAACTTTTCATATCTCCAATTTTTAAATTTAATGCAAGAATGAAGAAAATTATTATTGTCAAGGTTAAAACAATGCACTTTTTCAACCTATGTACCTCCTGACAAGGTTTTCATAGTATGCGTTGTCACTTTTTATTTCTTCCAAAAATTTATTGAAGTCCCTTGCTAAAGATTTATCTCTTCTATAAAAGATTATCTTGTAACTAGTATCTTTAATAATTTCTATCTTTTTTGATAGTAACGTTTCTTCTCCCATCACCATTTTTCGGAATCTTACCGCATCAATTATGAAATCATCATTCAAATTTTCAAAGTTTTTTGAGTTTAAGTTTGACATAAAAATTCCTAAACAAGTTTTGTCAGGTTGGCCAACAGCGTATAATTTTGATAATAAAATACCTTTGGAAGATATTATGTTTTCAAAATTATTATCTTCTAAAATTATTCCTCCAGCCAGAATTTCTCCGTGGTCGTTTATGTTACTCATAGGATCTTCAGCATCAACTTTTATAAAATCGGCATCCAATCCTTTTCTTTCCAAAAATTCTTTGATCAGTTCGTACTCAAATCCGTATAAATTTCCTTCTTTTTCCTCTATCATATAAGGTGTTTCGATGTAATAGACCTTTACCTCAGCGGTCTTTTTTATGGCAATTAAATATATAAAAATAATAAAAGCAGCACCAATGGTTATTTCAACAAAAGCTACATCCGGCGCATTCAGAAGAAAAAATAATACAGAAGTAGCTACAGAAAAAACTCCGTAGCCTATGACCACGTTAACATAGCTTTTCTGTGATAATATGTACAATGAAAGAACGATTAAACTTAAAAACAAAAAAATTATAGAATAACTCACTTGATTTTTCTGCCCACCTTTTCACCTGATTTTGCAGCGTGATAAGCAATTATTGAAGAGATAGCGGGATTTAAAACTAGAATGAGGATAGATAATATGAGTAATCTTGCCATGTTTTCTGGATATTTGAGCATCAGTGAGATTATAACGGAGATTATTCCTACTGTGTCTGCTATCCCGATTGCTTGAATTTTAGAATAGAAATCCTCCATAGTAAACAATCCTAAAGATCCTGCAAAAAGAAATATAATTCCTATTCCCATTAAAATATTGGCAATCATCTTTTATTACCTCCTCTTTCCAGGTAAGCGGATACTATCAAAACACCCCAGATGTTAAGAATTAAGAATATAATTATAACGTCTAAAAGAAACGATTGATCAGAGGCAAGGGAAAAAACTAACATCAGTATGACCGCTTTTGAAGAAAACGAAGAATAGGAAAGTACCTTTTCCCATTTTGATTTTGTCAATATCAGCTTAATCAAAATCATAGAAAGAGATATAAGGATGAAAATTTCTAATATATGTATCAGATTATATCATCCTTCCAAATATTATCTGCCCTATGAGCTTCTTCAGGGTTTGAAGAAACTTTGTGAACGATTAGTTTACCATCTTCTTCATATAAAACAAGTGTTTTAGGAGTTAATGAGATGGAATTTGCTATTGCAGCTTTTTCAAAATCGGATTTCCCTTTAACGTCTATATGCGATAAACCGGAGTACTTTTTTAAGAGTATCAAGGGTAAAAAAGAAAAGGCATTTTTGTACATTTTTAAAAGGCTACCCAAACTGTACGACAATATTTGTATCGTCCCATAAGTAGTGTTTTTAAAAAACAGGTTGGTGGTTCTAATTGTGATGATAACAACAAAAACTCCCAAAATTAAGGAAAGATCAGAAAAATCGTTAATTAGAACACTCCAAATTGTAAATAAAAAGATGTATGCCATATAAAACCACTTGCCTTATTGATAGGCTAAGTTACGACTGAGATTTCCAATCGTTTTAGATATATAACCGACAATTTCTTCCATTGTTTGTTTTATATCGTTTGTTTCAATTGAAAATCCAGCTGCTCGTGGATGACCGCCGCCACCATAATTAAGGGCGATCTTGGATACATCTGCCCACTTTTTGGATCTTAATGAAACATGATAAGAATCTTTTTCATATTCTTGAAATACAATAGCAATCTCAACGCCTCTTATGGATCTAAGATTTTCCACAAAAGAAGGCGAATCTTTTGGTAAAATGTTGTATTTGGAAAGCATATCCAGGGATAATAAAGAGTAAGCAATTTGGCCATTTAAGGCAAGTTTAAGATTGGAAATGACGTCTTTGTACAAATAGATCTGCTCTAATGGTATGTTATCTAATATGGTATTTGAAATATCGTTGATATTTGCTCCTTTTTCAATCAATTCAGTGACATCTTTGAAAACTAAAACGTCAGCATTTTGATATTTAAAGAAGCCGGTATCGGTTGCTATTCCCAACAAATTCATTGTGGCTAGTTCTTTGTCGTATTCAACATTTAAAGAACTTAATATTCTATAGACCATTTGAGCGGTTGAAGCCATCTTGGGGTCTACCCAGTTCAAATTTCCAAAATATGTATTTGTTACGTGGTGATCGATTAAAAGGACATGAAAAGCATTTAAAAATTTTTCAATTCTTCCTATTCTATCCGGTGAAGAACAGTCTAAAATTACCATAATATCGTAATTTTTATAAATTGTTTCTTCAATATCTTCGAACTTTTTGATCTTCGATTTAACCAAAGGGAATTGTAAAAGATATTCGGGAATTTCATCGTCGATGACGGCCGTCACATTTTTTCCCAATTTTTCTAATCCTAATGTCATCGATACTAAACTACTAACGTCATCTCCATCCGGGAGTATATGGCCTACTATCAAAATATTATCATTCTTACTTATTTCTTCTACGATATCTTTTAGGTTTTCGGACAACTTTTTTCCTCCATTCTTTTTAATGGTTTTCATTAAAATAATTTAATAGCGTTGTATACAACCTTTTCAAACTTTTCCTTTATTTTTTCAGTTATTCTAAGGACTTCTTCATGTCTTAAAGGTTGTGGGAGAATACCAGCAGCCATATTCGTAACAGCGGAAAATGAGATAACTTTTAAACCGACATGATTCGCCGCCATCACTTCTGGTAAGGTTGACATACCCACCAGGTCTGCTTCATACTTATCAAACATTCTAATTTCAGAAGGGGTTTCATAAGATGGACCCAAAGTCCATAAATAAGTCCCCTCTTTGAGTTCTATATTATCTTTCTTACATTTTTCAATAACGGTTTTCACCCATTTTTTGTCAACAGGATCAACTAAAGAAGGAAATCTTGGACCAAAATTCTCTAAATTAGGGCCTCTTAAAGGATTTTTGAATGTAAAATTGATGAAATCGACATCTACCACTATATCACCAGGAGAAAAAGTTCTGTTTATTCCTCCGGCTGCATTGGTTATTATCAAGCCTTTAACGCCTAAATTCTTCATCACATAAATAGGGAAAACAATATCTCTTAGTTCAATCCCTTCATAGGCGTGAAATCGTCCTTTTAATATGATGACAGGGATACCCTCTATGGTACCTATCACTAAAGATCCTTCATGCCCTACTACAGTTGATTGTGGGAAGAAAGGAATGTCTTTGTACTCAATCACCTTTGGATTTTCTACTTGATCCGCGATGTATCCAAGGCCAGAGCCTAATATTAATCCTAAAATTGGTTTTATTTCTGTACTTTCCTTAATGAATTGAGAAGCTTTTTCGATTTTGGTGGTCATATGTACCTCCTTAGGGCAAAAAATAAATTTAAAGATTTAAACCTTAATTTAGATTTCCTATTATTATATGCTTTGATTCATGTGACGTAAGGTTGATTACTTTTTCATTAACCAAAATTTCGATCATGTCATCGGTTTTCTTAATTACTTTTAGAGTTAAACCAGGATATATGCCTTTGTCCATTATGTTTTTTCTTAACGTAGAATCTCCTGAAATATCGTGTATTCTTGCAACTTCGGAAACATTCAAATCCCAGAGAGAAGTTTTGAAGTCATGAGGCATTTTCTTTTTATAATTTGAAATAAATTTCTTCGCTTCAGTTAACTCTATTGGGTTTCTTTTAAGGAATAACATCAATCCATCTAAAGAAATATAAAAATTATCATTCATGTGGTGCTCGATACCACAAGATAAGCTGTATGCTTCTTCTTTTGAAAGTCCTAAGACGTTGACAAAAAAATCTATAAGAATTATGTATCTTCTATAAACCTTTTCGGCGTTAAGCAAGCCTTTTTCCGTTAGTTTTACATAACCGTACCGTTCATGTTTAACATAACCATATTTTTCTAGTTTTCTAATGGCTTCAACTGAGGAAGCATCTTTTACCGACAATATTCGTGAAATATCTCTTACTCTTGGTATTTTTCCGTCGATATGTAAAATATAAATCGCTCTCAAATAATTTTCGAGGCTTTCTGAGATATTTTCAGCCAATATTTACTCTCCTTTTTTCAGTACTTCTCTGATGAACAAACCAGTTTCCATTCCCGTTTCAATTGTTTCCCCATCACATTCCACTATTGGAAAAGATGAAGTTTTCCCCTTCTTGACAACGGTAGCCTTCTTGCCGTTGTTTAAAATAACTTGGCTTCCTGTTGGGTACAACCCAACTATTGAAAAGAAAACACTTACATAATACGGATCAAAAATTAATCCCGAGTATCTTAAGAGAAAACTCATTGCATCGTATGGGGAGTTCCCTATTTCTATGTAGGAATCGTAGGCGTCTCCTATTTGTAATATTCTTACCAAGGGACTTATAGCGTTCTCTTTTAATCTCATAAAAATACCAGTTCCGTCGTAGCGTTCGTGGTGGGTAGAAATAGCATCTACAATTTCTTTTCCTATATTTTTTTGAATATTTTTTAATGTTTCATAAGCGGATACAATATGAGATCTGACCGTTACATCTTCTAGGTCTATATAATCAAATATCACTCTTTTTCCTATCAAGCTGTATCCAATGTCATGGAGCAAACACGTTTTTACAAGAGAGTCGAAGAATACATCTGGCATATTCAATTTTGAAGCAATTATAGAGGCAATAATCGATGTATTTATAGAATGAGAATTTAAAGCTTCGTTTCCTAGGGCATGGAATAAATTTAGTACGACGTCTTCAGTTTTTAAAAATTTCTTATAAATATCTTCGGCGAGGGAATCCAATTCTGAAGGATCATCCTTTAAATACGTTATATCTTTTACGAATTCAAAATGTTGATGCCATTCATTATATGTTTCCTCTTCTACAATAGGGGGAATATTTTCAAACTCTATGGAAATTTTTTCTTCAATCTTTTTTTCAATAAAATCATTTTCATCGTAAACATTTATGGTCTTTATGCCGTGACTTCTTAACCTGTTAATGTCAGTTGATTTTAAGACCGTTCCTTTTGGAATTAACAAAAGAGATTCTTTAAAAACATCTTCTGCAACTATTTGACCGGGTTTTAATTCATAAAAAGGGATTTTTTTCATAAAGAACACCCACCTTCAGGATTTTATTGATTGTTCGGTGAAAGTATCGAAACATATTTATTGTTAGAAAAAATATTGTTTGCCGTTTCAATAACGTTATGAATTTCAACCTTCTCTATATTTTTTATAAATTCTTCTATCGTCATGATTTTACCATAATTTACATACAAATCTAAAATATTTAGGGCCATAGATAAATTATTTTCTACCTCTAGAGTCAATTTACCGATTAATCTATTTTTCCCGTAATTGAACCATTTTTCGATTTCTTTATTATTCTTGAGATCATCTACAACTTCCTGTATTTTTCCGAGTAGATTTTCTAGGTTTTTATCGGTTGTTGCCGCATAAAATAATAGCAAACCAGCTTTCGGATAAGTTTCATAATCAGATGTGACTTCGTAAGCTAAACCTTCTTCTTCTCTAATTTTTGAAAATAGCAGGGAACTCATTCCACTTCCCAGGAAGGTATTGAGTACTAGTGTAGAGTAATAAGATTTATCTAATTTAGAAGGTGCTTTAAATCCTTGAACTAAATAATTGCTAGCTAAATCATTTTTGTATTTTTTGATGAAGATTTCTTTGTCAACTACCGAAGGACTGGTGATGTTATTTTTAGAAGAGTTCAAATTTGCAATGCTCTTTATTTGGTTGAGTTGTTTCAATACCGAATCCTCATCGAACTTTCCTGATATTATGACTACAGTGTTTTCTGGTTGATAGTATTTGTAGTGGAATTCTTCTATTGTTGTTTTCTTTATATTCATCACGGAATCTTTGTATCCCATTATAGGTCTTGAAAAGTTGTCATCGTATATATTTTTGTATAAGTTTTCAAATACAATGTTTATTGGTTCATCTTCATATGAAGAGATTTCTTCTAATATTATACCTTTTTCTTTTTCTATGTCTTCTTCTTTGAATAAAGGTTCATAAAGGATCTCTGACATGATTTCTAGTGTTTCATTTACTTTTAGAGAAGGTATCTTTGCAAAAAATACTGTGAAATTCTTTGAAGTGAAGGCATTTAAGACACCACCTACTTCTTCAATTGGTTGTTTAATTTCGAAGGTGTTTTTTCTTTTAGTTGCTCGAAAAGAAACATGTTCAATGAGATGAGATAATCCTGCATTTTCTTTTGTCTCTTTTGAGGAACCTACTTTCACACAAAAAAGTACGGACGCACTCATCATAGAATCCCTGTTAATAAGAATTACATCTAAACCATTGTCTAATATTTTATGAGTATACAAAGTTGGTTTTACCTCCATGTGCTAAAGAGTTTAAAATCATTTTTCTTAAATATTTTGTTTAAAAAAACACCAAATTTACGATATTTAATTATACCATAACATTATCAATTATATCTAACATATAATACAAACAATTGGATGGATGATTGTCCTAAGTAAGAATTTCGAAATTGGCTGTAAAGTTTTTCTCTGATTTTGGATTATAAAATAAGTATTAAAATTATTAGACATTTTAGGAATAAATGAGAGGAGAAACGAGGCAAAAACGCAAGAACTTTTTTATCCTTATGGGTATGGGGCGGGGAAAGGGTTGCTTTATATAAATTTTAGAATTTCTAAAGATAATATTTATGTATAATATTAATAAAAACATGCGGTTAAAAAGCCGCACGTTTGATTTTTTAATTTCCTTCTTTTAATTGCTTTAATTGGAATTTTCCTTGATCTTCAACCTTCATTACTTCAACTTTAACCTTATCACCAATTTTAAAGGTTTCAAGTTTGTCTTTCAAATTGGATACATGTAACATCCCAACCTTGCCTGGTAACACTTCTACAAATATACCGTACTTTTCGATCCTTTTCACTGTACCTTCAAAAATTCCACCTTTTTCTACTTCTGCGATTAAATTTTGAATATGCTTAATAGCTTTATCAACTTTGTTTGAATCTTGTCCGGTTATTTTGACTTTTCCATCATCTTCTATGTAAACTTCGACATTGTATAGTTCACTGATTTCTTTAATATTTTTCCCTCCGGGTCCAATTACTTCTCCTATTTTTGAAACGGGTATTTTGAACACTTTCATTATAGGAACGTATGGTGACAGCTCTTTGCGGGGTTGAGGGATAGTTTCATACATCTTATCCAAAATCTTTAACCTCGCTATTTTTGCTTTTTCTAAGGCCTTTTGAAGAACTTCTTTATTAACCTGGCTGGTTTTAACATCCATTTGAAAAGCTGTTATACCATCTCTAGTTCCTGCTACTTTAAAATCCATATCTCCGAGGTGATCCTCCATCCCTAAAATATCTGTTAAAACTACAAACTCATCGTTTTCAAAGATCAAACCCATGGCAATACCTGCCACATGTTTGTGGATAGGTACACCTGCATCCATTAAAGCCAAGGAAGCAGAACATACGCTAGCCATCGATGAAGAACCGTTAGATTCTAAAATATCTGAAACGACTCTAATAGTATAAGGAAACTCCTCATCGTTTGGGATAAGGTTTTTATGTGCCCTTTCTGCCAAATGTCCGTGGCCAATTTCTCTTCTGCTAACTCCTCTAAGCCTTTTTACTTCACCGGTTGAGAAAGGCGGAAAATTATAATGGAGCATAAATCTCTTTTCTTCGTCGCTGAATATAGTGTCAATAATTTGAACATCCAAAGGGGCACCTAATGTAACAGTTCCAAGAGATTGAGTTTCCCCTCTGGTAAAAAGTGCAGAACCGTGCACTCTCGGTATTAGTCCTACTTCACAGGTGATATCTCTAATTTCATCACAAGTTCTTCCATCGACTCTTTTGTTCTCGTTAATTATCATCTTTCTCATCGATTCTTGAAGTTTTTCTTCAAAAGCATTTTCTAAGAAACGTTTTTTATCTTCAAAAAAGGCAACACTCCATTTTTCCAAAAATTTTTCTTCAAATTTTTTCATTACGTTCTTTTTATACTCTGATATGGCTTTATCCCTATTTTTTTTACCTTTTGTGAGCAGTACATTTTTTAATGCTTCTTCGTCTATGAGTGAGAGGTAATCTTCAATAAATTCCCCTGGAACTACTTCTTTTTGAACTTCCCATTTTTCAATGTTAAATTCTGAAAGAAACTCTTCTTCAATTGATATAATTTCTTTTATCTTTTCCTGTGCAAACATCAGGGCGTCGACCATCTCTTCCTCGGAAACTTCAAGTGATTCACCTTCTACCATTGTAACTGCATCTTTGGTTCCAGCAACGACCATATCGATTTTAGAATTTTTTAGTTGTTCTTGGTTTGGGAAGGCAACAAACTGTCCATCAACGTATCCTATCCTTACTCCGGCAACAATACCATTAAATGGGATAGGTGAAAGATTCAAGGCTAATGAAGCACCTGTTATACCCCATGTTTCAATACTGTCGTCATTCAGCATGGAAAATACCGTAGTTATTACTTGAACCTCATTGAAGAAATTCTCGGGGAACAAAGGTCTAATCGGTCTATCGATAAGTCTTGCAGCTAATATAGCTTCATCACTTGGCTTTCCTTCCCTTTTTATAAAACCTCCTGGAATTTTACCAACTGCGTAGAATTTTTCCTGAAATTCCACGGTTAACGGGAAAAAGTCCTGACCTCTTACTGCTTCTTCCGAAGCGTCTGCTGTAACTAATATAGTTGACTCGTTAAAAGTCAGCATCACAGAACCAAGAGATTGTTTGGCAACTTTACCATGTTCAATACGTAATTTTCTTCCAAACAGTTCTTTTTCCAATACTTTCATTCTCACACCTCCATTATAAAAACAAAACGGAGCTTATGCCCCGCTTTTTGAAAATTTGTTATCAACCTCTTATACCTAATTTATTGATAATCTCTTGATAAACTAAGGGTTTGCTTTTTCTCAAATATTTGAGCATCTTTCTTCTTTTCCCTACCATCATCATCAATCCACGTCTACTATGGTAATCTTTTGGGTGTTGTTTCAAATGTTCCGTTAAATGTTTGATTCTAGCAGAAAGTAGAGCTATTTGCACTTCTACAGAACCAGTATCTTTGTCGTTGATTTTAAATTCCTCAATAAGCTCTTCTTTTTTTTCGGGGTCCAATCCTCTAGACATCTTTTCTATAACCTCCTGCAATCTATTCCTTTAACCAAGTAAAGGGGTTACGCCCTGAACTGAGTTAAAGGTACTGAATATATTATACAATTATATCTTCATTTTGTCAAATCTATCGATTGAGTTGATTGTGCCTGATCTTCGTTGATGTATTCCCGAATTGCGTGCGAAGCAGCTATAGCTCCATCGGATACCGCGGTTACAATTTGTCTGAGCTCCTTTTTTCTTACATCTCCTACTGCATAAATACCTTTAACTTTTGTTTCCATATTCTCGTCTGTAATTAAGAAACCATATTCGTCAAAATCGAAAAGATCTGTGTTTAAAAAGCTTGTTTCTGGAACTAATCCAATGAAAACAAAAACTCCATCGAAAGGCTCTTCGTACACTTCACCACTTTTTAGATTTTTAATGACCAAACTTTCGACCTTATCTTTGCCTTTAATTTCTTCAACGACTGAATTCCATTTGAATTTTATGTTATTACGAGAAAAGGCTCTATCTTGATAAAGTTTATCTGCTCTAAGTTTTTCTCTTCTGTGAATTATATAAACTTCTTTAGCTATGTTTGATAAATAAACCGCTTCCTCTACAGCTGTATTTCCTCCTCCCACGACGGCAACTTTTTTATTCTTAAAAAAATGGCCATCGCACGAGGCACAATAAGAAACGCCTCTGGAAGAAAATTCCTCTTCACCTTTAACTCCCAATTTTCGAGGGTTAGATCCGCTTGCTATTATTATTGCTTTTGATTTGATTGTTTTTCCGTTTTCCATAACAACTGTTTTATTGGAGCCTTCATCCTTATCTGACGTGAGGCCATCTATCAATTCTATTACCTTTCCATCATAGAATTCGGCTCCGAAGTGCTCTGCATGATCTTTCATTAAAGAGGAGAGTTCTTCACCTTTTATCGTTTTAAATCCCGGATAATTTTCTATAATATCTGTTAAATTCATTTGGCCACCTTCAATTGCTTTTTCAATTACAAGGGCAGAAGCTCCACCCTGTAAGGCATATATAGCAGCTGAAATTCCAGCCGGACCGCCACCGATTATTACAATGTCGTATTCTTGTTTTATTTCCGATTTTTTGTTGACCCCTTCAACGTTAAAAAACATCTGAGAACCTCCTTCAACTGTGTTATTCAACAGCTTTTAAAACTTCTTCCACAAAACTATTTTCAGGATAGGCTCCCACAAACTCACCTTTTTTTACCCATTCTTCGTTTTCTTTTACTTCTATCACTGTGTGTGGGACGGAACTGACACCATATTCAAAAGATATTCGATCGAATTCGTTAGCTTCTATCATTTCCCCTGTTATATTAGGGTTTAACATAGCTGCTTGGTGAGCCGCAAAAACAGCCCTAGGACAGTATGGGCAAGTTGGAGTCACAAAAACTCTGATTCTCATCTTTTTATCTATCTGCGATAGTTTTTCTTTATTTTCGTCGCTGAAAGAGTTCACACTATTATTAGAAACAGCTATGATATTTTGAAGAAGGGTAGTGAACTCATAGCCCGAAGGGATCCCGTAATATCGAATTCCGTAATCGTTCCCTTCACTATCTAATATTAGTATAGCCGGTATTAAATCTTTTTCAATATCGTACTTGTTAACTTCTTCAGAATCAGAATGGTAGATGTCAACCTTTATTCTTTCATCTAATTCCTTGAGCTCTCCAAGTAACTGTTCAACTATTTCTGAGTATTCTCCGTCATTTTTGATCAAGAGTATTTGAACGGGTTCTGTCAATTCCTCTAAAATCTCTTTTACCTTATTTTGTGTTTCTTTGTCCATCAATTTTTCCATATTTTAAAAACCTCCATCTAATTTAGTATTGTATATACCCTATATAGGTATATTAACATATTTTGATTTAATCTAATTTAAAATTCTATATGTTTTGTTAATTTTTGATGATTTAACAATCGTTGTAAAAAATAAAAGGATCGCTGGTATTATTATTATCATCGGATTTAATATTATGGGGACTGACAAAAATAGTTTATCCATGAAATAATAAAAAGATACGGCAAAAAGAAACGCCTCAACTCCTCTCGTTAAGATTTTCTTTGAGAGAAAATTACTGAAATATGTTTTTTTTGAATAACCGAAAGAGAGAATCGTTATTTTAAACCTTTCATGATATTTTTTAGTAGCTGCGTCAAACGATCTAAGATAAAATAAGAACAAGATAAAAAATACAATTATTTCCATTAATATCGTTAAATCATTTAAATACTTCAAATAAAAACATACGAGCAAAAATGATGTCAAGCCGTATATGTTAAAATAATCTACGAAATGATAGGGTTCTTTATTTTTCATGATCAGAAATTTAATAACAGCAAAGGCTATTAAAAAGCTAATTGCATTGATAAACAATGACTTTAATAATACCATAAAAATTACCTCAGAGATTTATTCTTTATTTTCTGGATTGCTATCAGAGATTGTATCGTTTTTCGAAATGTCTGCCATAGCAGCTACAGAACTCAATATTCCTGAAATTTCATAAGGCATGAAGACCTTTGTTGATTTTCCGTCTGATATTGCTTTTAATGCCTCAAAATATCTTATTGTTATTAAATCTTTTGTAGGATTACCCTTATGGATTGAGTTGAAAACTTTAAGGATTGCTTCGGCTTCTCCATCTGCTTCGATACTCAATTTATACTTTTGGGCGTCTGCTTTTTTCTTAACGGCTTCTGCTTCACCTTCTGCTTTTAGTATCGCGGCATTTCTATCACCTTCCGCTTTGGTAATTTCTGATTGTTTGTACCCTTCAGCCTCTAAGATCACAGCTCTTTTCATTCTTTCTGCTTTCATTTGTTTGCTCATTGCATCCATAATGTCTTGAGGCGGATCGATCTTTTTAATCTCTACTCTGGTGATTCTTACTCCCCATTTATCGGTGGCTTCATCTAATACTTCTCTGAGTTTTGTGTTGATTCTTTCCCTAGAGGTTAATGTTTGGTCTAATTCTAATTCGCCGATGACGTTCCTTAAATTTGTTTGAGCTAATTTAACAGCAGCAGATGTAAAATCTCCAACGTTGTAAACTACTCTATAAGCATCAGTTACCTCATAATATATAACAGCATCAACAGTAACTATAACGTTATCCCTAGTGATAACCTCTTGAGGTGGAACGTCGATTACCATTTCTCTTAAATCTACTTTGGTTATTCTTTCTATGAAAGGCATGATGAAATTTAATCCAGAATCAACCTGTCTATGAAACTTCCCTAATCTTTCTACCAAACCTTTTTCGTAAGGACGTATAATTTTCAAACTCATTGCTGCAATAAAAATCAAAAACAAAACTACTATTATCAATATTACCAACATTATTCTCCCCACCTTTCTTTTTCAAATTGTGTCCACCAAAAAACATTCTATTCCTCGATGTCTTTTTTTTGATTATTTTCAAAGGCTTTGATTTTTTTTATATATACAAAATTAGCGCTTTTTTTTGTTATTATAACATCATCGCCCACATTAAAATAGTTTTCTTCATCTTCCGGATACGCTCTCCATTCGTCGCCTTTTATTTTAACGATGATTCTTCCTTTATCATCAATCTTATCAACCTTAGCTTTCATACCAACAAATTGATCTTGATAAGGTTTTATAGTAGAAGAACCTTTGTACATATTTTGTACAATTTTTCTTGTTGAGATCCACAACAAAAAAGAAACGATTAAGAATATTAGCAAATTTAAAACAACCGATGAAATAAATAAAGATGTAATAGCTGCTATTCCAGCTCCTATGGCGAACCATAGAAAGAAAAAAGATGGAAGTATAGCTTCAGCCACCGCAAAAATTATTGCAAAAATAACCCACACACCCCATTGACCCATAATTATCACCTCATATTTAATTTAGATTTTGAAAACTCTTTCTGGGTGGACGATATTTATTTGTATATTCGGAAATTCTTCATTCAATTCTTCTTTGGCCCACTTAATTTTACTGTTGTACCTACTTGAGACATGGTATATAATAACTCTTTTAGGCTTGGAGATGTTTATTAATTTTTTTAATTCTGATAGAGAGGTATGGTTTCTAATTTTTCTGTCACTTTCATCAAAAAAGGTACATTCATGAATTAACGTTCCACAATCTTTTGCGAAATTGGGTGGAATAGGTAGGGAATCTCCGCTTATAGTTAGTATGTTGGCAATATAATTTTCTAAGATATCTTCTTTTTTATTAATTATTAGATCTTTTATTTCTGATTCTTTTAGTTCTCTATACTCTTGTTTTAGTCTTTTTCTTTGTTCCAAAATTTGGTAACCAAAAGAGACTTCTCCAGGGGTGTGTCTTGTTTTAAAGGGTTTTATAAATCTTTTGTTGTTTAGAGGGATCGTATCCGATAACGTTATTTCCGTAAAATTTATTTCGTATCTTAATCTTCTATTCATTTTACCTATAAAGTTTAAATACTCAGTAATATTTTCCGATCCCTTTGGATAGTAAATTGCTAGTTTTTTATTTCTGTTCCCCATAGCGTTATTACGAGTATTAACGATTCCCCACAATCCAGCTATATGGTCTACGTGGGAGTGTGTTAAAATAATCTTTTCGATTCCATATATTTTGTTTCCTAACTCTGCACTAACACCTTCACCTGCATCGAAAAGTATTCTATCTGGCTTATAAAAAACCCAAGTCGTATACAATGCCTTTGATCTTATTAAAAACTCCAACTATCACAACTCCCATTGTAATTTTGTTAGTTTTCTGATTTTATTTCTACCTTTATTTCTCCTCTCACACCTTGAGGAAGTTTCACTTTTAAAGTGTGAGTTCCTAATTCTTTTATGTTTACCTTTTCATCAAACCAAGTTTTTTCAAACTTTTCACCGAGTAATTCTTCTATTTTCTCGGATATGTCTTGAGCTGTTACAGCACCAAAAAGCTTGCCTTTTTCTCCAGATTTTGCTTTTATTTCTATTTTTGTATCTTTTAATTTTTCTAAAATTTCTTCGCTTCTTTTCTTTAGATTTTCCTTCTTCTTGTCTTCTATTTTTTTGCTTTCCTTGATGTGCTTTATATAACCGTCGGTTGCTTCAACAGCCAAATTCTTTGGAATCAGATAATTCCTTGCGTATCCATCAGAAACTTCTTTTATTTCACCTTTTTTCCCTAATTTTGCCACATCTTCTAATAACAATACTTTCATCTGTAAAAACACCCCTTTATACAATTTTATCATAATTAGGTAAAAAACACATCTTCAAAAAAAATAGATAGAGGAATCCCTCTATCTATTGTATTTGCGATGTAAATTGTCGCCTCACTCGTTCACATAAGGAACCAACATCATTTTTCTAGCACGATGAATCGCTCTTCGAACCATTCTTTGATGTTTGGCACAATTTCCATTGATCCTTTTTGGAAGGATTTTTCCCTTATCGTTCATAAACTCTTTCAATTTTCTCACATCTTTGTAATCAATATATTCAACGTTATCTCTGCATAATTTGCATTTTTTTACTTTCTTTCTTTCCCTTTTAACGTAAGCCATCCTATTTAAAACCTCCGTTTTCCCAATTGTTATTTTCTTTCCCGTTACTATTTTTATTAAAAACTTACTTTTAAATTTTCTTCAGATCAAATAGGTTTATCATCTGAAGAAAGATGGTTTTCAAGATCACTAAAGCTTTCTTCTAAAAGCTCATCGTTCTCGAGTATAGCGCCATCATCTATTTCTTCAATCGGATCGGTATCTGAAACTCTATCTTTATCGAAAAATCCCTCTTCTACTGTAATGTCCATGTCAGAAAATTCGTTAGCCTGTTCAGCCTTTTTTGTTTCCATAAAATTCATTCTATTCGCCCAAATTTCTGCAGTTTCTCTTTTAATATTATCTCTATCTGTCCATTGATTGATATGAAGTGATCCTTCCACCAGGATCAACTTCCCTTTTTTTAAATAGTTTGATGCAAAATCCGCTTGTTTACCAAAAGCCACAATTCTTATGAAATCTGTACCATCTTGATTATTTGAAGTACGTCTATCAACAGCTAAATGAAAGTTTGCAACGTTATTTCCATTCATAGTAGAACGTATCTCTGGATCTCTCGTTAATCTCCCAACCAAAATAACTTTGTTATAAGAAATAGACATAAAAAACACTTCCTAATTTTCGTTAAATTTCTTCAGAAGTTTCTGGCTCTTCTACTTTTATTTTTGCTTCTTTTTGAGTTTTTCTTACTTTTTTCTCAAGATCTTCTCTTCTAATCGTTTGGAACCTAAAAATCTCTTGGTTAACTTTAAAAAGATCATCCAGTTGGTTAACCTTTTCTGGATCAGCTTTGTATATGATGTAAGTGTAATCTCCTTCTGTAAATTTACCTTTTTGAGTCCTATAGGCTAATTTTCTTACACCCCATCTCGTGAACTCTTCGACTTCACCTTCCAGTTGGCCTTCTATCCAACCTCTCACCTTTTCTGCCAAAGCATTTCTTTCCTCTTCAGGAATGTCTGTTCTAACGACAAACATTGTTTCGTAGTATCTTTTTCCCATTTTATACCTCCTCCTATGGTCTTAGGCCTCTGAACTTATCAGAAGCAGGATTTTTTCATGTGCAATTATAACAGAAAATATAAGTAAGGTTATTGTTTTTATTTAAAAATTATATTAAAATTCTATACCAAATCCAAAGTTTAGTTTTAAAATATTTTCATCTTCACTTGAAGGTTCGAAAGTCTCTTCATCTTTATCGAATTCTAATTTGTTTTGTATTACTCCCATATCAGCTGATATGTTAAACTCTAGATTGTTAAAATAGAAGTTTGTTGCTATGGTATACACATATCGTTTTTCCAAAAGTGGCTCATCCAAAAGGTAGGTACCTTCCTCTGGAGCGGTTTTCTTGGTTGGAGATTTGCTTCCAGAAAACACGGTTTCAAAAGAAGAATAAAGGTTGAACCAGTTATTGTACGTATAATCATAGTCAACCATGAGAGAAACCGTGTTTTCACCGTATTTATATCCGATGTAGTTATCTGTGTACTCTATAATCTTCATAATCTTCTCATTATCATTATTATAATAATAATAATAATAATAATAAATACTTTCCGGATAGATAGTGTAACCTGGCCCGCCTCCTGGTTGAAAAGTGTATTGGGTTGCAAAAGCACCGTAAACACCAAAAGTTCCTAAGTTGCTTGTTAGGTTTAATCCTGAAGAAAAGGCTACTTTGTCAGGATTTTGTCTGTCATGCGGGTTGAAGAACCTGTTGGTGTTGAAATCATCTACTAATAGTTGAGAGTAAATATAGTAATTAGAGTCCTTGTAATCAAAGAAGAATCCCATTATCGAGTTATCGTTTATTTTTTCCGACCAAGGCATATCATTCCCTGATGCTCTGCTTTCTTGAGCAAAATATGCAGGCATAGGATTTAAAAAGTAAAAAAAGTCAAAAGCCCTGTTGTAAACGAGTGCATCTTGATAACCCACCCTGAAATTGCCAAATTTCAATCCATACGTTTTGTAATTCATGGCTTTAGAGGTATCCTCAAAATATTTGTTATTTGGACTTACCAATTGAACCCACATGGTTTCAAAAAAGAAATGTTCATCTTCATAACCTACATCTAAATTGACAAGAGGAATCTTATTGGAAGAAAAGAACAATGAATAAGGAGAATTTACCTCATCTTTTAGTTGCTTTATACCACCACTCAACTCAAGGGTTTGATCGTCGTTTCTAAGGGTGATATAACTATTTTCAATCAAAAAATAATGATCCCAATAATAATCTGACTCATAAAAATAATATTTATCATCGTTGTAGAAGGCTAACCCGCTTGTGATATCAAAGTTTGGAGTGTAATTGTATAATTTTATACCTATCCTGTCAGTGAAGGTTTCTTCATCGTAATTATCGTATGTTCCTTGAAAGTCAAGTTCTAAATTTATTGAAAATCCAAGTGAAAAAAGTAAAAGAATCGTTAAAGTGGGAAACAAAGTTTTTTTGTACATTTTATACCCCCTCAGCCTAACTGATAACTTTCTTGCTCAACTATCTCCCGTAATCTTTTGATTTTAGAATCTTCCCCCAGTACTATTATCACGTCTCCTTCTTCTATTATTGTATTTGCCTTAGGATTAAATATGCTGTTATTATCCTTTTTTCTTACGGCTATCACTATCATTTCCACCTTGTCGGGTAAGGCTATTTCTTTAAGGGATTTACCGTTTATCCAAGAGTTTTTTGGTATATCGACCTCTTCTAGCTGTAAATCCTTTTCAGGTGTATGAATGATCGTTTCAAGAAATGATACAATGTTAGGCCGGGTTGCCATATAGGCTAATCTATTACCGGAGATTTCTGATTCAAGAACGATCTTGTTGATCCCGGCATAAGATAGTTTCTTCACCGATTCTGGGTCGTTGACTTTTGAAATAATGTTGATTTTAGGTACTATACTTTTCACCGTTAAAGCAACAAACAAGTTATCCACATCGGAAGGTAGGGTTAATATGATACTATCGGCTCTTTTGACCCCAACTTCTTCCAGCACCGTTTCATTTTTTGCATCACCGATAAAATATGGAATTTCCGCATTTATTTCTTTCAGGAATTGTTGGACTCTCTCTTCTGATTTGTCCAATAGGACAAAATCTTTTTTCTCTTTCAGCATATTTAGGCAGACAAAAAATCCAGTTTTACCGGCTCCTACAACAATATAATGATTATTCATACCGTTTATTTTTTTCATCCTTTTTCTTACCTCCAAAACATTTCTCATCTCACCCTCAACAATGAAGGAGGTTAGGGTTGAAAGAGAGTATAAAACTACCGTTATTCCGGAGAAAATCAATGTTGCTGTAAATATTTGTGAAACTCTTGACAAATCGGCAGGTAAACTATATCCAACGGTACTTAATGTGATTATAGTAAAAAATAAAGAGTCTAGAAAATTCCAATCTTCCAGTACCATATACCCTACCGTTCCAGTAAAGACTATAAGAACAAAAATTATAATGGATATTACAAATCGTCTTATTTTCAAAGCGAGAGTTTCACTCATTTGATCGAGACACGTGCCCCCTTTCACGATGAAGAATTAATAGTTTTTACCTTATGATCATTAATGTTTGGTCACCTTCAACGCTGTCTCCTCTTTTTACCAAAATTTTTTCAACTACACCATCATTTTCAGCGGGTATTTCATTTTCCATCTTCATTGCTTCTATTACAATAAGCTTATCTCCAGCTTTAACGCTCTGTCCTTCTTTCACATTTATTTCGTTAATTACTCCTGGAAGAGGAGCTTTGACCTCATAACCCGAGTCTGTTTCTCTTTTAGTTGATTCCTCGGGGATCTTTTCTTCGTCAACTTTTTGTTTTTTCGTAGGTTTCTTCTTGGTCTTTTTTTCGATTTTTTTGTCAGAAACAGGTTTGAGAGTCTCACTAAATTGTTCTCTTTTAGAGGTTCTTTCTTCTGTTTCTTTTATTTTTGCTTCGTTAATATTTTCAGAGCCTATTTCCTCAACTTCAACCTCATAGGTTTTGTTGTTTATAGTAACTTTGAATTTTCTTTTCAATTTACTTTACCTCCACCTTTTTTTGTAATAAGGTCTCCAAGAAATAGAAGGTTCATGTTTCATCCACCTTGTTTTAATTTGCCTTTTTGATTCTAACTCTTTGTTTGGAACTTCTTTAATACTTTCAATTTTGAATTCTTTATGAGTAAGATAAGTAGTTATAGCTGAAACGATAGCAAAAAGTTCTTCTTCATCTCTTTTATCTCTTTTTTCATGGTTTTCAATTCTTTTAACTTGTGGTGGCTTTATGTACTCTTTTTGAGGTTTTTCTAAACTTGATTTACCCGGTAAATTATTACTATTTTTACTTTTAAAGAAAAAGCGAAAAAGCCAAATAATTGTCATTAAAATTATTAGCAATAAAAAAACTATAGATATTCCCATTAACGCAATAAACCATACCTTTTTCATAATTAACCCTCCATCATAAAGGAATATTTCCATGTTTTTTAGATGGAGTTGGTTTTACCTTTGAGTAAGCTATAGAAAGAGATGCGGATAATTTTTTTCTTGTTTCGATGGGTTCTATAACATCTTCTATATAGCCCCTTGAGGCTGCTTCAAAGGGATTTGCAAACCGCTCCTTGTATTCTTCGACACGTTTTTTTCTCGTTTCTTCAGGATTTTCTGAACTTTCAATTTCTTTAGCAAAGATAATGTTTGCTGCTCCTTCGGATCCCATAACAGCTATTTCCGCAGTTGGGTATGCAAACACAAAATCAGAGCCCAAATGTTGTGAAGCCATTGCAATATATGCTCCACCATAGGCTTTTCTTAAAATTACTGTGATCATTGGAACGGTGGATTCAGAATAAGCATACAAAAGCTTTGCTCCATGTCGGATTATTCCTCCATGTTCTTGAGATACACCCGGTAAATATCCAGGTGTGTCAACAAAGGTTATAATAGGTATATTAAAAGAATCACAGAATCTTATAAATCTGGCTGCTTTATCGGAAGCATCGATATCGAGTGAACCTGCCAAAATTTTTGGTTGGTTGGCTATAATCCCCACGGATTTTCCTTCCAATCTTGCAAAGCCTACGACAATATTTTTGGCAAAATGAGGATGAATTTCGAAGAAGGTACCTGGATCAAATACTAATTTGATTAAATCTTTTACATCGTAACTTTTTTTCGGGTTTGGTGAAACTATTTCGTTTATTTCTTCAGGTAATTCGTAGCTTTTATCGTAATCAGTGGGTTCTACAGGATCCATATTGTTTGAAGGTATATAAGAAAGTAGCTTTCTGACAAGTTCCATGGCTTCCTCATCGTCTTTTGCCAAAAGGTGGGCAACGCCACTTTTTGAGTTATGAATCTTTGCTCCTCCCAGATTTTCTTTATCAATGTTTTCTCCAGTCACAGTTTTTATAACCTGGGGACCAGTGATAAACATTTGAGAAGTTTGATCCACCATAATTACGAAATCAGTTATCGCCGGAGAATAAACCGCCCCTCCTGCACACGGGCCAGCTATAACGGTTATTTGTGGGATTACACCAGAAGCCTGGGTGTTTCTATAAAAGATTCCACCGTAACCATATAAGGCATCAACCGCTTCCTGTATTCTAGCTCCACCAGAGTCGTTTATTCCGATTAAAGGAATGCCGTATTTCATTGCCAAATCTTGTAATTTCATTATTTTCTTTGCATGCATTTCTCCAAGGGATCCACCTTGAATGGTGAAATCTTGAGAAAAAATAGCAACTTTTTTGCCTTTGATCTCTCCAAATCCTGTAACAACTCCATCGTATGGAAACTCTTTTTTATCTAAACCGAAGTATGTGCATCTATGTTTAACCAACATATCGATTTCTTCAAAAGTACCTTCATCTACAAGAGCTTCTATTCTTTCACGGGCTGTTAACTTACCCGTTTTATGTTGTTTTTCTATTCTCTCTTCTCCTCCTCCAACAAGAAGGGATTCTTTCTTTTTTCTCAACTCTTCTATTTTTTGAATTAATTCTTCATCTGGCATATATAAAGCCTCCTTATTTGCGATATTTACTGCTTTTAGAAACTCTAAAATCTTTTTTAGCACCCCTTTGCCCCGTAGCCCACCCCTTTAAGGAAGGGGCCGAAGGTCCCTTAGACCCTGCAACCCGAATTTATTATTTACGATACTCAACAAACTCGGTTAAAATACCGTTAGCAGATTTTGGATGTAAAAAGAAGACTAAACTTTCACCTGCTCCTCGATTAGGTTCATCAGATAAGGTTTTGTAACCAAGTTTTTTTGCGTTCTCCATGACCATTTTAATGTTGTCTACTTGGTATGCGATGTGGTGAAATCCCTCGCCTCGTTTTTTTAAAAAGTTTGATATTTCAGAGTCTTCTCTTGTAGGTTCCATCAATTCTATTCTAACATCTTTAATGTACAAAAAGATAACTTTTATACCCCTATCTTCAAGGATCTCTTCTGCACTCTTTTCAACGTGAAGCAAGTCCCTATATAACTTGAATGCTTCTTCTATGGAATTGACAGCAATTCCGATGTGGTCAATTTTTGTTTCCATTGTTTCCCTCCTCTTCACAGATGAATGCTATAACGTCTTTTTTAAGGGAATCGGTATCTTGATTTTCTAAAGAATAACCTTCCAAGAAATTTTCAATCAAATGGAAAAGATAGTTTTTAACGCGACTTTTTTTTCTTAAATTTTCTTTTGAATTATGGATTTGAAAGTGTTTTCTACTCGATTCTAACCATTCGTAAACTTTTTCAAATCCTTTGTTTTCAGTAGAACTAACGCCAAAAACCTTTTTATCACCTTCGTTTCTTGAATCCAAATAATTTTCTAAGTACATTAAAAACCTTTTGGAATTAGGTAGATCTATCTTATTAACAATATAGCAATCAGCTATTTCCATTATTCCTGCCTTATAAATTTGAATTTCGTCACCAGAATCAGGAGATAATATTAAAAGAGTAGTGTCACAAGCATAGAATATATCAATCTCTGATTGACCGGTTCCTACGGTTTCTATGATTATTGTATCGAAGCCAAATGCCTTCATTACATCAATAATATCATAAATTGAATTGCAAACTCCTCCCATTGCTCCTCTACTTGCTATACTTCTGATATAAACGTTAGAAGAGTTGGTTAAATCAAACATTCTTACCCTATCTCCCAAAAAAGCCCCACCACTGAAAGGGCTACTGGGATCAATCAGGATTATTCCAATATTCTGACCTTTATTGGAGTAAAATGAGACCAATCTTGAGATAAAAGAGCTTTTTCCAACGCCAGGACTCCCTGTAACACCTATTACATATGAATTTTTTGGTTGAATATCCGAATGTAATCGAGAAATTATTTCCCAGGTTTGAAAATAATTATCTTCTAATAGAGATATCATCTTCGCTAGAGCAGTTTTATTCTGGGCTTTAAATTTTGGAAGTAATTGTTCATACTTTTCTTCCCATTGCAATATCTTTCACCTTCTCGATGATTTCTTTTAAGGAAGTACCTGGGGTGAAAATTTCGATTATGCCCATTTCCTTTAGTTCCGGGATATCTTCTTCTGGAATGATTCCCCCGAGGGTCACGGGAATATCAGCTTCCTTTTCTTTTAGTAAATTTAGTATTTTTTGACATAACTTTTTGTGTGCACCTGAAAGTATAGATAAACCAATTAAATCAACATCTTCTTGTATTGCCGCTTCAACAATTTCTTCTGGGGTTCTTCTTATGCCTGTGTATATTACTTCCATTCCAGCGTCTCTTAGTGTTCTTGCTAAAACTTTGGCTCCGCGGTCATGACCATCGAGACCTGGTTTAGCTATTAATACACGGATTTTTGAACTCATTTCGAAGCTGCCTCCTTTCGATATGGCAAAGAATCAGTTAAATTAAAAATAGAAATTAGATTGTAGTACTTTCACGATACTCTCCATAAACTTCTTTTAGAATTTTTGTTATTTCACCTACTGTGGAATAGTTTTCTACACATTCTATAACATAGGGGAATAAGTTTTCCTCATTTACTGCAGCCTTTTTCAATCTATTCAAAGATTGTTCTACTTTCGTGTTATCTCTTTGCTTTTTTAAATTCTTTAACTTTTCTATTTGCTTTTCTTCTTGTTCTTCATCAACTTTTAGGATATCTATCTTTTCTTTCTTTTCAGAATTGTATTCATTAACCCCCACTATGATCTGTTCTTTGTTTTCAATTCTTTTTTGTGTTTTATAAGCACTGTTTAATATTTCTTTTTGGGGATATCCTGCTTCTATGGCTTTTACCATTCCACCTATCTCATCTATTTTTTCTAAATATTTTTGAGCTTCTTTTTCTATGTCTAAGGTTAATTTTTCTATAGCGAACGATCCCCCTAGGGGATCTACAGTTTCGCTTACCCCCATTTCGTGAGCTATGATTTGTTGTGTTCTTAAGGCGACGGTAACGGATTGTTCTGTAGGCAGTCCTAAAGCCTCATCGTAAGAGTTAGTGTGAAGTGATTGAGTGCCCCCCAAAATTGCAGCCAAAGCCTGAATTGTTACCCTTATTATGTTGTTTAAAGGTTGTTGTGCGGTTAACGTGGAACCAGCAGTCTGGGTATGAAATTTCAACTTCATCGCCTTTTCATCCGTCACACCAAACCGCTCTTTCATAATCCTTGCCCATAACTTTCTAGCGGCCCTGAATTTTGCCACTTCTTCTAAAAAGTTGTTATGGGCGTTAAAAAAGAATGAAAGGTTTGTTCCAAATTCATTTGGATCTAAACCGGCTTTAATTGCCGCCTCGACATAGGATATTCCATCTGCCAATGTAAAAGCTACTTCTTGAACCGCATTAGCACCCGCTTCTCTAATATGATAACCACTGATACTTATTAAGTTAAATTTTGGAAGGTTTTTGCTTCCATAATCAAAGATATCTACTATCAACTTCATAGATTCTTTAGGTGGAAATATGTAAGTGCCCCTTGCTATGTATTCTTTTAAAATATCATTCTGAATAGTGCCTCTGAGCTTTTCATAAGGAACACCTTGTTTTTTTGCAATAGCCATTAACATTGCTAATAAAATCATCGCAGTTGAGTTGATAGTCATTGAAACACTTACCTTATCAAGAGGGATGCCGTCGAAAAGAATCTCCATATCTCTTAATGAATCTATTGCTACTCCAACCTTTCCTACTTCCCCCTCGGACATGGGATCGTCTGAGTCAAATCCTATTTGTGTTGGTAGATCAAAAGCTATGGATAAACCTGTTTGGCCTTGTTCTAATAAGTATTTATATCTTTTGTTTGATTCTTCTGCAGACCCAAATCCTGCATATTGTCGCATAGTCCAAAATTTACCTCGATACATGGTTGGTTGTACACCTCTGGTGAAAGGGTATTCACCAGGGAAGCCTAAATCTTTAATGTAATCTAAGTTTTCTATATCTAGAGGTGTGTAAAGCCGTTCAATCTCATCTTCATATGAGGTAACAAATTCTTTTTTTCTCTCTGGGAAACGTTTTAAGGTAGGTTCTAATTTTTTCTCTTCCCATTCTTTTTTTGACTTTTCTATTTCATGGATTTTTTCTCTTTCAAACATAGGAATTTCCTCCCGTAATAAATTTTTTATGAACTATGAAAAAAATTTCATTACCCTGGGTCATTATTATTTTACCGTATTATTTTAAAATTTACAAATTTTTATTTGCAAAAAAAATTTGCTGACTAACGTAGGCAATATTGTGTTATAATTTAAAAAGCTAGTTTAAGGAGGTAAAAAACGATAAAAGCACATTTTGACAAAGACCTTAGGTCATTAATTGAGAAATCCAATTATGCCCCAAAACAAATAGCAGATAATTTAAAAATACCTTTATCCACCTTAGAAAATCTTATGAACGGAGACTTTGAGTACTTCTCCAAAGTCTCTTTGACAGATGTAGCAAAGAGATTGAGTTCTATGTTGGGTGAAGAGATAAATGTAATCTTTGAAGATGAAGAGTTAAAAGAAGAAGGCCAGCTAAAAAAGAAAGATACAACGTATAACAAACTTAGAATATTTCAATTTTTGATGGTAGCATTCTTGATCGTTAACTTAATTTTTCTTTATTTTCTAATCCAAGATTTAAGGTTTTACAATAATATACTGCAAAGAAATATATACACACTAAATATTATCAATAGGGGAACTTCTGAAATATATGTAAACAAAACTGTGGTTCCACCAAACCAGAATATTCAAATTCAACTGGCTTTTGGAGAAAATTTGGAGATACACGGTAACCAAGGTGAAACGGTTATAGAAACACCACTTGTCAAATATACTGTAAAACTGGAAGATTTTGAGGTGAGTTTGTCGTATGGGAATGACTAAAGCACCAGATCTTGTAAATTATTTGGCACATATATTTACTGCTGGAGATTCTGATTTATGGCTTTATAAAATGGGTTTGAAAGAGTTGCTCGAAAAACATTTTGGACCTATCGACTATATTTCTTCTTCATTAGATTTTCAGCGCTTTACCAATTATTATAACGAAGAAATGGGTAAAAATATACGAATTGAATCAAGGTTGGTGAGTTTTAAATATCTAAGTTCTCCCGGTTTTTTGCCGGATGCGAAATTGATAACGAATGAAATTGAGAAAAACTTTTCGGTTGATGGTAAAAGAAAAGTGAATATAGACATCGGCTATCTTCACCACACTCAATTTGTTTTAGCGAGCACAAAACACTGGGGAAATAGGATTTATATTGGCAAAGGTATATATGCGGAAATTACCTTAATGTACAATTTTGGGCAATGGGAACCTCTCAAATACACTTACGCTAATTTTAAAGATCCTGAATATTTAAATGAGTTAGATGCTATCAGAGATATTTATCTGAAGAAAAGAAAAAATTATATATCGTAATGTGATTATTAATTTTTAATAATATGGATGGTGAAAATATTGTTGTCACAA
Organism: Petrotoga sp. DB-2; assembly: GCF_054051725.1. Lineage (NCBI taxonomy): Bacteria > Thermotogati > Thermotogota > Thermotogae > Petrotogales > Petrotogaceae > Petrotoga > Petrotoga sp. DB-2. Next base: position 31,450 of record NZ_JBSVZD010000014.1, read on the forward strand.
GGTGGTTGGTTGTCACTAATATATTTAGTTGTATTTCTGTTTTTGGCTCATTTTTCTCCTTTTATTATTGCAGCGTTGATTTTGGGTGTTTTTTTGTCTATGCTCATAGAAGCACCACAAAATTTGTTTTCTAAGGTTATGAATTCTAAATTATCTGCCATTTTATCTCACATACTTGTCTTAGGATTGATCTTATATGCGGCGATCACATTTTTCCCCGTTGTGATTAATGAAGGCAATAAACTATTTTCTATGCTTTCCTCTTTAACAATTCCACAAGAAGAAGCACTAGCTCAACTACCCGAATGGTTGGTTACTTTTATCAACGATTTGAACAAAAATCTTTCTGATTTTGCCTTAGGTTTGATGAACCAGCTTTTATCATCCATTCCCAATTTGATAACTTCAGCAATTGTCTTGGTGGTAACAACTGCGGCAATAGGTTCATTAAAAACAATCACGAAGAATAATTTGTGGAAACTCTACCCTGTAAACGACAGAGAGAAGGGTTTGAAATTTATGAAGGATACATACTCACAGTTTGAAAGATTTGTACATGGTCAATTTTTGACAGCTATAATGGTAGGAACTTTCATTGGGTTAACGTCTTTCATCTTTGGTATACCAAGTGCACTTTTTTTAGGTATCCTAGCTTGGATCACAGATTTTATACCCTATTTAGGAGTAGTTATTTCGGCAGTTCCTTTGTTGATGTTAGCTTTCACCGAAAACGGGTTAATCGGCCTAATAATAGGTTTAGTAATTTTAACCGCTGCCAATCAGTTAGAAATGTGGTTCTTGCATCCGAAAATACAAAGCAATGCTCTCAACTTGCATTGGTTTGTAATAATAATATCCATACTTTTATTCGGTGAGTTATTCAGCTTTTTAGGCATTCTTATCGCCCTTCCGATAGTTGTTTATATTAGAAACTTTTGGGAATATTTTGTGATAAAAATCAAGTGATACTAAATGAAAAAACTTTATTTTTTTTTAATAACCATTTTGTTGACGGTATTTAGTTTCTCATCTGCCAATCTGTTAACAGAAAATGATTCCGGATACTATTTTAAAAAGTTAGGGGAAGTCTATTTAAAATACCCTATTTATGGAGATTTAAAAAACACTCCAGAAGGGTTTGAAAATTATATACACTTTTCAATGGATTTAAAATACGAAGATAGAATCATGTATAATTTTAACCTATCTGGAGGCTGGTATAGAAGCACAGATATAAACGAAGTCTTATTCAGGGATTTTGTTTTAGAAAACGGAAATTTATTCACATTTGGAATCAAAAACTATTATAGCGATTATTTTTATGCACAGTTCATCGCTGATTTCAGATTGGGTGATACATCCTACTTTACATATGAAAATTACAACCTTTTCAACCTGCCATCTTTGATTTATATCTCTTTGGATTTTCCCACTTATTCTTATTTATCTTACAATAAAGAAGATCTTAGCTTTTTGGTGGGAAGGGTTCCTCTTTCATACGGTCCTATGAAATACAACCTCGTCTTATCAGATAACTCTCCTTATTATGACACTTTGGTTATTTCTTATTCTTTTAATGATGAATTCGATTACGATTTCTCTGTTTTATCTATGGTGCCTTTGCTTTCAAAAGAAGAGTATGCTGCGATGGATGACGAGTTTATTGCCTTTAGAAATGCTTTTTACAATGGTTTGAATTATAATCCAAACGAAAAACTTTATTTGGGAATAAGCTCATTGAATCAGGTGGCGGGAGAGTTGCCTAATCCTGTAAATGTGTTTATAAAATCAGATGTGGGTGTATATGGTGGGTATATGAAGATTATCCCTTTTTGGGATATAAATATAGATACTGAGTATGCGTTTAATTATGACACAAATAGCAGTGGTTATGGTTTAGGACTTTCGAAGATTTTTGATTGTGAAGGTGCTAAATTTAAAATTGGTGTTGAAAGATACGAAGTACAAGATAACTTTTTTTCAAGTGAGTATCCCTACGATAATTTATACTACAGAACTATAGCTCTATCTTCCGACCCTGGTGCCAGAATTTTTTTTGACTATCCTTTTGGTTTCAAGTATGGAGAGGATTCCAAAATTAATAGTGTTGATTTAACCTTAGCCTTTGAAAAAGGTTACTTCAGTTATATCTGGGATCATGGAACGAACTCAAAAGGTATGATCAACAGCAATATTTTTCGTTTCTTGTTTGATACCAGGATAGGAGATTTTGAATTGAAATGGAAATCTTTGAAGAATGGTGAGGAAGAATTTGAGACGTTTTTGATATCTTATTTATTCGAGGTGAACTTTTTATTGCCATGAAAAAAGTTGAGTTGTTATCCCCTGCAGGAAACTACGAAAAATTGGAAACTGTATATCACTATGGTGCCGATGCCGCATACATTGGTGGAAAAATTCTAAATTTAAGGGCATTTTCCAAAAATTTTGAAGATGAAGAATTGGAAAAGGCGGTAAAATTGGCTAGAAAATTACAAAAGAAACTCTTTGTAACTCTCAATGCAATACCCCACAATTCTGAATTGGAACTCTTACCTGATTATGTAAATTATTTGGAAAGTTTAAATGTTGATGGGGTAATAGTTGCGGATTTGGGTGTATTTAATATTGTTAAAAGAATATCAAACTTACCTTTGATCGTAAGCACTCAAGCAAGTAACACCAATTGGGCTAGTGTTTCCATGTGGAGAGATCTAGGGGCTAAGAGGGTCATATTGGCAAGAGAACTTTCATTAAGAGAAATATCAGAAATCAGAGAAAAAGTTCCAGATATAGAAATTGAAGTATTCATCCATGGAGCGATGTGTGTATCTATTTCAGGCAGATGTCTATTAAGTAATTACTTAACGGGACGAGATGCCAACAGAGGCCAATGTACACAGCCCTGTAGATGGAAATACTATCTAATGGAAGAAAAAAGACCTGGGGAATATTTTCCTGTGTTTGAAGATGAAAGAGGAACTTACATTATGAATTCTAAAGACCTTTGTACTGTTGATTTTCTCGACAAAATAATCGAAACCGGGGTTGATAGTTTAAAGATAGAAGGAAGGATGAAAAGTAGTTATTATGCAGGAATGACGACTAAAGTATACAGGCAAGCAATAGATAGTTATTACAACAAAGAATACACTAAAGAACTTATCGATTGCTTAAAAAAAGAACTCGAAAGTGTTAGTCACAGAGAGTACACATCAGGTTTTTATTTTCATAAACCAGATGAAAACTCCCAAAATTATAAGACTTCGTCCTACATTAGAAATTACAAATTTGTGGGGAAAATTATAGAAAAGATATCTGAAGATCAATATGTTGTTGATGTCAGGAATAAGATAGAAAAGGGTGAAGAATTAGAGATTGTAACCAAAAAAGGTGAAAATACTAAAGTATTATTGGATCAAATAGTAAATCTTGAAGATGGTTGTTTAATTGAAAGTGCTAATCCAAATCAAAAAATTATTTTGAAGGAGTATAATTCCCTGGACGTCGGTGATTTAATCCGAGTCCCTATAAGGTAGAAAATTGTGAACAATAATTGTTTTAAAAAATGACAAGAGTTTATCAAAACCCCATTATCGCTGTTACAACAAATACAATTATGAAAGAAATAAGAGTTGTCAGACTCACGAAACTGCTAGCGAGTTCGGAGTCATAGTTGTTTTTTACCGAATAAACGATCGCCATCATTGCACTTGGTAGCAATGGGGAAAGAAAAAGAGAAATTCTTTGCAGTTCTGTACTTACAGGGATTAGTAAAGTGAATAACGAAACTATAAGCCCCAATAAATACTTTGTGGTTACAGAAATCGTTAAGATCCTTCTGTGAGCTTTTAGAGATACTATATTGAAATAAAATCCTACTAAAAACATTATCAAAAAATTATTGGCATCTTTTATAACCATCATAGGTGAAAGTACGAATTCAGGTAAATTAACGCCGTTTAGGAGAAATGCTAAAATTAAAGCTATAAAAGGAGGAAATTCAAACAGATCTACAATGTGGAACTTGCCTCCTTTCCCTTCAGCAACAGACTTGCCAACTCCAAATACGATAAAACTGTTTCCTAAGTCGTAAAGTGCAAAGTAAGTTATGGATTCAATGCCCCATAACATTTCTGCCAAAGGGTACATGAAAAGGCCAATATTCAATCCACAAAAAGCTAATAGTATTACTGTACTTATTTTTACATCTTCGATTTTTAAAGTTCTTAATAAAAATTTTCCACCCCAAAAAATCAGCAAACCACCTAAAAAACCTATCAGAACAAAAAATAATTTGGATAAATCTATTTGAGATGAAGTTATACCTATGAATACAGTCATGGGAAGTGTAAAATTGATTATCAAAGTTGTTAGAATATCACCCGTATTTTCAGGTAAAAATCTTTTAGATATGTTTCCTATGGTTGCTATTATTACGAAGTTTATAAGTGCCGTCACAAACTTACTCTCCTTTTATTGCTGAAAATATCTATTTTAGGAATTCTAACGGTAGTTCCATTCTTACAGTTTTTAAAGGATCAACCACTTGGCAAATCTGAAGATTTCCAATAGCGCTAAGCAAGAACATAGCTTTTTCTTTACTCAATTTATATTCTTGGCACAAAAAATGCACCATATTTTTTGTAGCTGTAATGGAAGCTTCATCTAAAGATGGCTTGGAAGCTAATGTATAAATATTTTTTTCAGTTTTCACCATAGGCAATTTCCAATCCTTGTCTTTTATTATATTGAATGAAACGAATACTTCAGCCGGAATTTCGACACCTGTTACGCAAACTTCTCCATCGCCCATAGCGGCATGTAAATCGCCTAAAGCAAATAAAGCTCCTTCAACATGTACAGGTAGGTACACGGTAGTTCCTTCTCCAATGATATTACAATCCATGTTTCCACCATGCTCTCCAGGTGTACCACAAGGGATACTTCCTTCTTTAGGAGCGGTACCAATAACCCCTATCATAGGTTTTAAAGGGATTTCGTAGTCGTATAGAAAAGCTTTGTTTTCCTTTATTGGCACTATTTTTATAAAACTTCGTTCAAAAGCATCTCCTAAAACTCCCATATCTTTGCCCGTCAACATTACACCGTAATCTCGAGTTATTTTTATATTTTCTATATTAACTTCTAAAATGTCTCCCTCTTTTGCCCCTTCAATGAAAAGAGGACCTGTAGCTGGATTAACTTTTTCCCAGTTTATTGACTCGAAAGGCTGGTTCTCAGATCTTATTTCATCACTTAAAGCATCTTTTGTCTCTATGCAGATTTTTTCTTTGGGTTTAACTTTAGCTATAGGAGTATTTGTTTTAGAAAAATTAAATATAGAGTTTTCTTTTTTAATTTTCATCAACATTGATCACCTCTTTTGGTATTTTCTGTAAATTAAAGAAATACTTTTTAAATTTTTATTTTTATTTATATTTAAATTAAAAAGAATATAATATAATCAGAGTATATTTTATCATACAAATTTTAATTATCTATTACTATAAAAGGTTCACAAAAAATAATTTTCAAAAAAAGAGGTTAGTATGGATATTGATGAAAAGGCAGTTAAAGAATTATTAGATATGTATGAGTCCGCCTCAGAGATGTATACAGGAGCAATAATGCGAATAGATCTGTCAAATAGGAAGATCTTGTATTCAGAAAATTTGAAACAAATAACTGGTGTTGGGAAAAACGAACTTCCCAATAATCTAGATGAATTATTAGCTCTTATAAAAGAAGAAGATGTTCAAAAGTTAACCGATAAAGTTTATAACAGTGAATACGAGACTGAGTGGACGTTGAGAGTTTCTCTGAAAAGGAATAAAGAAGGTTTTAATACCTTTGATTTAATCGGAAAGAGAAAAAGAAAGTATGATAAAGATGTTTTATACATTTTGGTTCGCAATCCTGATCAAAACTTTGGATTGATGAGCCCAGATACACTTTTTCCAAAAGAGATGTTTGACACTCCATCTCAGGCTATAGTTATAACTGATAAAAATAACAAAGTAGTAAGGGTAAACAAAGCTTTTTTGGAAATGACTGGCTATACTCTTGATGAGGTTATAGGGCAAAATCCTCACTTTTGGGCTTCAAATATGCATGATAAGAATTTTTATGAGCAGATGTGGCACGAACTTAAATCAAAGGGATTTTGGAGCGGGAGATTAATAGACAGAAAAAAGAATGGTGAAACGTTAGTCTGTTATTCAAATTTCTTCGAAATTAAAGGATACAACAACAAAGTAATAGGTTATATGGTTATTAATACTGATATTACTAGTAGGGTTAAAAAAGAAGAAGAAATATTGAGAGTGATGAAGCATGATTCTTTGACAGGGTTACCAAACATGAAAGGATTAATGGAAAGAATAGAAAAAGTTCTGCAAAAAAATTCAGAAGAAAATAAATTTGCCATTTTAGTAGTGAAAATTGATGATTTACATGAGTTAATTGATCTTTATGGTTTAGAAACGATGAATTGCGTTATAAAAGAGGTAGTAAAGAAAATTACCGAAATTGCTGGCAAACGATACTTTGTTTCAGTAATTTCGAAAGATGAGTTTGCTTTTTTTGGAGCTTTTGAAGGTATAGATGAGTTAGAAAGTCTCGCAACCAACCTTTTAAATAAGTTATCAACACCTGTTCAAATATTTGGCGAAAGAATTTTTTTGAAAGTAAAGATAGGTATAAGTAACTATCCAGTAGATTCAACAAATCCTGAAGATTTAATAAATCAGGCTGAAATGGCTTTAAAAAATTCAATGAGACAATCTATCAATTTTTATTCACCCGAATTATCGAAAATTTTTGGATTTGAAAAGAAAGTCGAAGATGAGATAAATTTAGCATTAGATAATAATGGACTATTGATGTACTTTCAGCCGCAAATAGACACAAAAGAGATGAATATAATAGGTGCCGAGGCTTTAATTAGACTGCAAAAAGCGGATGGTTCCATTTTGTCTCCAAACGTATTTTTAGGTATTGCTAAAAAGAAAGCACTCATGGAGAGGATCGATCAATTTGTTTTAGAAGAAGCAGTGAAGAGTGTTGGCGCTATAAACGAATCATTGAATAAAAACATAAGGATTTTTTTCAATGTCTCAAAATCATTTTTTGAAAGAGAGGATTTTTTATATAGCATTGAAAGTATGTTGCATAGATATAATTTAAACCCTTCTTACTTAGGAGTGGAACTTATAGAAGATCTATTCATTGAAGATTTTTATTTGGCTCAGAAAAAAGTAGAAGCTTTGAAAGAAATAGGATTAAAGATAGCCCTTGATGATTTTGGAACAGGATTTTCTTCTCTTTCCTATTTAAATAAATTGGATATTGATAAGATAAAAATAGATAAAAGTTTTATTGATAATATTTTACATGACGAGACGTCTCAAAGGTTAGTATCAAGTATTATTTCAATGTCTAAAAGCTTAGGATTTGAAGTTATTGCAGAAGGTGTAGAAAATAAAGAACAGTTATTGTTTCTTCAAAAGGAAGGGTGCTACGAGGTACAAGGTTATTATTTTAGTAAGCCTTTACCCTTTGAGCAGTTCAAACTTTTTCTTAAAAGAGAAAGAATTAGGATATAAACGGGAGAGGGAAATGACAACAACGATTGAAGAAAAAATAGATTCTATAAAAAAGGAAATGAAAGAGATAATAGGTAACAAACATTTGTATATAGCTTTTTCTGGAGGTATGGACAGTACTGTTGTGGCATTGCTTGCAAAAGATATTTTGCCCCAAAGTAAGATTACTTTGGTGAACGTTTGCTTTGGAGGTTATTCTTACTCAAAAGGATTAGAGGCCGTTTTAACCTTATCCAAACAGTTGGGTTTAAAATTGTTTTTTTCACGTGGTGAAGAAGAACAGGAAGAGATAATGTACCATGGTCCAAATTGTAATCAATGTACAAGGGTTGTAAAAATCCAAAAGGTAAAGCAGTTTTCTTATAAGGGAATAGTCGCTTCAGGTGCAAACTTATCTGATTCATGGGGTAATACTGGGATTAAGTTTTTTGACGGAATATACTCTCCCCTTTTAAATTTGAACAAAGAAGAAATCCAGGAGATTTTAAAGTACTATAATATAACGATACCAAAAATTGGGGAGAATAAAATACGAGAGGGATGTAAGTACAAGCATTTATTAAAAATGTCTGTAAATAGAGATTATCATTCAAGAGCAGATATCATTGCCAACGAAGTGATTCACGATGTGCTTGATTTTTACGATGTTCAAAGAGAGATCGCAAACGTTAAAATCATCGGCCCTCTTTCAAAAAATATTGCTCTGATTAATGTTAAACCTTTACCCTCTAAAAAAATTTTAGAAGAGATAAAAAATCTCCTTCAGAATGAAGAAACAATAGATTTTGTGGATATAGTAGATACTGCTTTAAAGCTCAAGATTTTGGTAAATCCAGGTATATATAACAACGAAGAGTCGAAATACTGGATATTAAATGGGAGATTGGCTCCGGAATTTGCTATGCCCATAACTGCTGAATGGATAAAAAGCTCAAACTACAAACTCTGGACTTTCGCTGTAGTGGATTATAATAAGCTATAAAAAACGGCAATTCTACCCCTTTGGATAGAATCGTGATATAATGTTAAGGTAAAAAAATTTATACTATAATTGGTGGTTGAGGGAGATTGTATGGTATATATAATTATCATTTCTATTGTACTTTTGTTTATATTGGTCTATGTTTTCTACACGGGGATAAAAACCGCTATCTATGTTCGAAGAATTGTTAATGAAAAAGATAAACCACCTGCTTTCATCCCTCCTGATCCAAAAAAAGTTATAAGGGAACGCTTTAAAAGTTCTCTTTTTGAAACGGCTATTACCTGTTTAGAAAACGAGGTTGAAAAGGATTGTGCACTTGAATCTATCATTGAAAAGTTACCACTCTTTTTAAAAGCCGATTCTTGGAGTTTTTTATTGACTCCCGATAACGATGAATGGAGATTTTTATTCTGGTCGAAGAATTTAGACTTTCTCCCTTTAGAGGAATTAGCCTCAGAAATACAGATTAACGGGGAACATATAAAAGAAGTAATTGATACAAAAAAAATACTTTTCATAAAGGACACTAAAAAGAATAACTTGTGGAATCAAAAGCATAGCCTGTCTAAGTCTTGGTTAGGCATACCGATTATGGTAAAAAATGAAATAATAGGTGTTTTGAATGTTGATTGGTTTAAGCAAGTAAAGGTATCGCCATTTGAAAAAGAATTAATAAATTACTTTTTAGAAGATATAGATAGAGTCTTAAAAACTGTTTTTTCTGTGAACGAACAGTTTCTAAGTTCAGATTTAGATATACTAACCCAAGTGTATAATAGAAAAGCCCTTGAAAAATATATCTCTCAACATAAATCCAATACTTCAAAAAAGGCGGTTATTTTTCTGGACTTTGACAATTTTAAAAAGATTAACGATAATTTTGGTCACACCATAGGGGATCAAGCTTTAAAAATTCTTACAAAGAGAATTCAAAATTCTATTAAATCTGATGATTTAATCTTTAGGTACGGAGGAGACGAATTTGTTATAATAATAAATGAAATAACTGAGAACAATAGTATTGATATAATAATACAAAGGATCAAATCAACAGTTAAAACTCCAATAACGTTCAACGATATATTGATAATATCTTCTATAAGTACAGGTTACTGTCTTGTTCCGAAAGAAGCTCCTGATATTGAGAAAGCCATTGAAATAGCCGATAAAAGAATGTATTTGGAAAAAGAAAGATATTAATATTAAGGGGGTATTACTAATGGGTATATGGCTGATCATTTTGTTGGTTTTATCTGTTATTTTTATAATTTTTGCAACTGCAAGGTTAACTCTGCACCCTTTCTTAGTTTTGTTGTTCACTGCTGTTTTGTTCGGTATTTTTTCTGGAATGAGTTTGACGGAAATAGTTGATTCAATTACCGGTGGTTTTGGAGGAACGCTTGGAAGTATAGGCATAGTGATCGCTGCTGGTACGATAATCGGTACTTTCCTTGAAAAGTCTGGTGGTGCTTTTAAGATGGCTGAAGCTACTTTAAAATTAACTGGGGAAAAGAGAGTTCCGTTGGCTATGGCTATAATAGGTTATATAGTTTCCATACCTGTTTTTTGTGACTCTGGATTTGTAATCCTTTCTCCTTTAAATAGGGCTGTTACGAAGAGGGCAAAGTTCTCCCTTGCAGCTACTGGTCTTGCCCTGAGTCTTGGATTATATGCTACACATACGATGGTTCCACCTACCCCAGGACCCATAGCAGCCGCTGGGATCTTAGGTGCGGATTTGGGGATGGTTATATTGATTGGGTTGATAGTTTCTATTCCTGCCATGCTCATAGGCGTATTATATGCCAATATAATGGGCAAAAGAATATATATTGAACCCGAACCAGAATTAAGCGATGTCGAGATAGAGGAAAGAACTAAGAAAGCTCCTTCGACTTTTAATTCTTTCATGCCCATAGTTGTGCCTATCATATTGATTCTTTTAAAATCAATTTCTGATTTCCCAACCAGACCTTTTGGGGATAGCGCTGTTAGAAGCTTTTTTGGGTTCGTTGGTAATCCGGTAATCGCTCTTTTAATTGGAGTTTTAATAGCTTTCACTTTACCTAAAAAATTAGATAAAAAGATGCTTTCTTCAAGTGGTTGGGTAGGTGAAGGGTTGATGAATGCTGCATCTATTATTTTGATAACGGGAGCTGGTGGTGCATTTGGAAAAGTTTTACAAAATTCAGGAATTGCAGATGTATTAGGAGAAGGTTTAGCAACAGCTAATTTGGGTATTTGGCTACCATTTATCGTAGCTGCAGCGATTAAATCTGCCCAAGGTTCTTCAACTGTTGCTATAATAACTACTGCTTCTTTAATGGCTCCATTGATGAACTCTCTAGGTTTGACCACACCTGCTGCAATAGCGTTGTCTGTTGTTGCAATTGGAGCTGGATCCATGGTGGTATCTCATGCTAACGATAGTTATTTCTGGGTTGTTTCACAATTTTCAAGAATGAGTGTCAATCAAGCTTATAAACTTCAAACGCTGGGAACTTTGGTGGAAGGAGTCTCGGCGGCAATTATTATATGGATTATGAGTTTAATAATTTTGTAAGGAGTTGATTGTTTGAAAAATTTACGTGAAGATGCCTTTAGGATAATAAAAAATTCAATAGATTCTGTTTTACCAGAAAAAGCTGTTCAACAAGAACTTGAGAAAATGAGTTTAGAAGATAATATTCACATAGTTGCTATAGGAAAAGCTGCTTGGAGGATGGCTAAATCAGCAAAAGATTTTTTAAAGGATAAGGTAAAAGATGGAATAGTTATAACAAAATATGGACATTCTCAAGGTACAATAGAAAGCCTACAAATATATGAAGCGGGTCACCCTATTCCAGATGAGAATGCTATAAAATCTACAAAGAAAGCTATAGAATTGGTACAAAATTTACGCGAAAACGATGTTGTACTATTTCTTGTTTCTGGAGGAGGATCAGCCCTTTTTGAAATTCCAGTTGAGGGTGTTACTTTAGAAGACATAAAAAATGTAACAGATATGTTGTTAAAATCTGGAGCAAATATAGTGGAAATAAATACGGTGAGAAAGCATCTCTCTCGAGTTAAAGGAGGGAATTTTGCGAAGTTAGTTGAGCCTGCCAAAATATATTCTCTTGTTCTATCTGATGTGTTAGGGGATAGATTGGATAGCATAGCATCTGGTCCTGCATACCCTGATTCTACCACCCTCGAAGATGTGGAAAAAATAATAAAAAAATATGACTTACAACTTTCAGAAAAGATCTTACATGCCCTAAAAAATGAGACTCCAAAACATCTAGATAACGTTGAAACAAGGATTATTGGTAGTGTAACTAAGGTTTGTGAAAGTGCTGTCAAAATTGCTCAGAATTTAGGATACAACACTATGATTTTAACAACTACCCTGGACTGTGAAGCAAAAGAAGCTGGCTCATTTTTAGCTGCCATAGTTAGAGAGGAAAAAGAAAGAGAAAGACCTTTAAACACTCCTTGTGCAATAATTTTAGGAGGAGAAACGGTAGTTCATGTTAGAGGAAATGGTAAGGGAGGAAGGAATCAAGAGCTCGTTTTATCCGCAGCTCAAGGTATTAAGGGGTATCAAGAAGTTTTAATAGCTTCAGTAGGAACAGACGGAACTGATGGCCCAACGGATGCGGCCGGTGGAATAGTTGATGGAGAAACGGTTAACAGATTACAAGAGAAAGGAATAGATGTTGAAAAGGTATTAAATAACAACGACTCATATCATGCCCTACAAAGTGTTGACGGTCTAGTTATAACAGGTCCTACCGGCACAAATGTAAATGATTTAACTTTTATACTCTGTAATTGAATAGTCAATGTCTCAATTTCTTAATAAACTCGTACGTTAATCTGGCGGTGATGCCCCAAATAATTCTATCTTCGTAAACATAGAAATAAACAGGGTATTTACCAACTCTCCAGTTATAATCTTTTCCATTAGGGATAAGATCATAAGGGAAACCTTCATCTATTTCGTTTGTAAGATAAGTGTTATGAACTAAAGGTTCATGAGCTAAGAAATATTCTAAAGGTACAGTAAATACTTCTTCCACTTCTTCATTAGGTTTTATTGTGTTGACGTTTATATTCAAAAAACCAACATATGAATATATTAAATAATTAAAGGGAGTGAGGAGATAATCCGCAGCTCCCAATATTTCTACGTTATTTGGTTGTAAATTCAATTCTTCACAACTTTCTCTAATGGCTGCATTTTTTGGAGTTTCGTTGGCCTCAATTTCTCCTCCAGGGAAAGAAACTTCTCCAGGTTGTCTCACTAAAGTTTTTGATCTCAATTCGTATAAAAGGTGTAAAGAGTTGTCTTTTTGTATCAAAGAAATCAATACAGAAAAGCATTTTTCTACTCCTATAGGTTTTGGAGAATAATCTTTAAAAATTTCTTTAATTTTATCTAGATTCACATAATCACCTTATTTACCAAAATCTTTCAGAAAGTAGTTTTGCAATAGCCTCCAAAAATGATCGATCATCTTGATTAAAAGGGGCTTTTTCGTGACTATCAATATCTATTTCACCAACAATATTTCCCTTTTTATCAAATATGGGAACAACAATTTCCGCCTGTGTTTTTGGGCTGCATGAAAGATAGTTCTCTTCTTTGCTAACATCATCAACAACGAAAGTTGCTTTTGTACTCGCCGCTTGTCCACAGATTCCTTGTCCAAACTTTATTTTTGTGTGTTCTGTTGACTCTCCAACAAAAGGTCCTAATACAAGCGAATTACCATCTCTCTCATCGACTAGATAAAAACCTACCCAATTATAATAAGGTATCCTTTCAGCTAACAATTGAGAAATTAATTTTAAAATACTCTGCTTATCGTTATAATTTTTTTCACTGATAATAGTTTTTATCTTATCGTATAAAATCCAAAAGTCGGCTTTTTTCTTATTGGGTGTTGTAGAATTAATGAATTCCATTATTGCTTCTTCTATTAAGCTTTTTGGATCGATCTTATCCCTGTTGAAATAAAAATAAAGTATATCTACACCAATTATTGTTCCTTTGAATGATTCTAAAAATTCGTAAGGGCTCTCACCCATAAATACAGTTAAATAAACCGCATAATCTCCCCTGTCAAGTTGAAACTTTTCAGAGGATTTTGTCAGATCCTTGATGATATCAGCTTTTAAATCTTTTATAATTTCTTGCTTGTACCAAAAAGCCTTGTCAAGTTCCCTTCTTCCAATTTTTTTAAATTTTTCAACAATCTCATCTTCTTTGATACCTTTTTTTTCTTGATAAAGATTTATAAAATCTAAAGTTCTCTTGTAATCCTGCCAAAATAAATTCCACTTTTCTTTTGGATAAGTTAATATTTCAAAAAAATAATCAGTAAAATCTCTAAAAACGCTTCTCATTAATACAATGGACCTCCTTTTGATTTTCCGACAATTATTTAAATTATATCAAAATTCAATCATAAAATAAAAAAAACCACCTTTTCTTAAAAAAGGTGGATGGTGCCGAGGGCGGGACTTGAACCCGCACGGACTAAAAGCCCATAAGATCCTGAATCTTACGCGTCTACCAATTCCGCCACCTCGGCTTATTAACTGCTATTCGTTTAAATTATACCACTACAAAGGAATTTTGTGAATACCTTTCGGGATATTTAATAATGTAACTTAGCATAATTATATATTAACTAAATAAATGTTTGTGCGTTACTTTTTGTGTATTAAATATTCAATTGTAAATTTATGATTTTTGAAATTGGGATTCTCCAAAAACCAAATACTTTAGAAATAAAATTGTTTTCAAAAATTAGATTTAGATTTTTAAAGGGTAAACCCTTTTGCAGTTTTGTGCAAAAAGCTTTTTTAAAATAAACTTTGATTTTGAACTTGGGGATCTTAAGGGGTTTACCCCTTAACGATTGGGTGAAAGGGCGCTATATACGAAGTTTTAGAGTTTCTAAAGGCAGTATAATCCAAAAAAACTTAGGGAGGTTGGATAAATTGGAATTAACGCAACTCATAAGAGAAGCGGCAAAAACTCTTGAAACACCTTTTTTAGTGTTAGATACTAATTATGTAAAGGAAAATTATTACAAGCTCAAAAATTCAATCAACGATGTCGAAATTTTTTATGCGGTAAAAGCCAATTCACATCCTAGCATACTTGAAACATTAAGAGATTTAGGAGCTTCTTTTGATGTTGCATCAAGAGGGGAAATAGAAAAATTAATGAAGTTGGGAATTTCTACAGATAAAATGAGTTTTGGAAATACCATAAAGAAAGAAAAAGATATAAAATTTGCCTGGGATAATGGAGTCGAATATTTTGCAGTAGATGCAGAAATGGAAGTCGAAAAAATTGCAAGAAACGCTCCAGGTGCGAAAGTATATGGAAGATTGTCAATGAGTTCCAATGATTCGGATTGGCCACTGTCAGGTAAATTTGGAACAGATGTCGATCATTTAATAGAAATCCTCAAATATGCAAAAAGAAAAGGCCTAATACCTTATGGGGTATCTTTCCACGTTGGCTCACAATCATATAACAAATACAAGTGGAAGGAAGCAATTTTGAATGCCAGCGAGGTTTTTGAAAAACTTCACAAGCAAAAGATTGATTTAAAAATGTTGAATCTAGGTGGTGGCATTCCAGTAAAACATACAAAACCAGTTCCGGAAGTAGAAGAAATTGGAGAAGTAATAAATGAATCGATCAAAGAGTATCTTGGTTGGGTGGAAGGATTAAGAGTTTTATCTGAACCCGGAAGGTCTATGGTTGGGAATGCTGGAATAATTGCATCAAGAGTACTTTTAAGAGGCAGAAAGGGTACACAAAACTGGGTGTTTTTAGATACTGGGGTTTTTCACGGTTTAATGGAAACCATTGAAAATTTCAGGTATGAAGTGTTGGTGGAAGGTAAAGAGTATTCCGAGACAACAACTATGACCTTAGCTGGCCCTACCTGTGACAGTGTAGATACTATCTACGATGAAATTGAGTTACCAATCGATATTGATTATAATGATATAGTATATTTCATAAATACAGGTGCTTACACCAATGAATATGCGACATCCTTTAACGGTATAGAACCACTTAAAGTATACACAGTCGAAGATTTAGAAGCTTTGTTAAAAAACAATATACTATTAATGGAAGAAGTACAAAGCTAATTGCGTAAAATTTATATGAGGCCTGGTTTTAAAGGCCTCATTTTTTCAAATACAAGATCAATGTTTTCGAATAAAGGATTCGGACAAAATTATCAATTCACAATAATTTTCAAATAAGTTCATAAAAAAGAAATTGACAAAGTAGAGAGAGATGTGGTAATATATACAACGCTGATGGATGAAAAGGAAAAAGAGCAGATGAAAAAAGCGTAGAGGATTTGTTGAGAATGGAGTTTGCTTTACGGAGCGAACGAAGAGACAGTGAATATAGTAGAGAGATTCTCAACGAGAGTTGGTCTTTGAAAAGTAGATAGAGGAGACTGAAGAGTTTAGGATGAAGGGTTTGATCCTGGCTCAGGGTAAACGCTGGCGGCGTGCGTAACACATGCAAGTCGGACGGGTTATGCTTCTTCGGAAGTATAATCAGTGGCGAACGGGTGAGTAAAAGGTAGGGACCTACCCCGAGGACAGAGATAGCTACTGGAAACGGTAGGTAAACTCTGATAAGCCCGAGAGGGGAAAGTGGAAGGCAGCCTTGGGATGGACCTACTATCCATCAGGTAGTTGGTGAGGTAAAGGCTTACCAAGCCGATGACGGATAACCGGT